>NZ_JBFACE010000014.1:0-194706 GCF_040640655.1 Streptomyces sp. NPDC021749
TGACGGTCCTGCGGGGCCGGTTGTGTGGACTGCTTCGCTTTACGTCCACACAACCGGCCCCTCCGGCCCGTCCCCTCCCGTGAGGGGGAGGGGAACGGTGGGTGGGGGTGGCTCCCCGGGTCAGTCGTCCCCGCCGTCGTTGTCGTGGTCGCCGTCCGTGTCGTGGGCCGGAGCGGTGCTCAAGGTTCCGGTGTGCGGGTCGACGAGCAGCTTGTGCTCGGTGCCGTCCTTGGCGACCGTCTCGACCTCCCAGACGGCCTTGGCGCGGTAGTCGTCGTCCAGCTCGACGGAGGTGACCGTGCCGTGGCCCGCGGCCTTGCGGGCGGCGGCGGCCGCGTCCGTGCGGGCGTTCTTGAGGGTGGCCCGCCCCCCGGCGTGATCGTCGTCCTCATCGCGGTCGACATGCTGGTTCAGCACCCGTGCCGTCCGCGCGTCGAGGGTGACCTCGTGCCACTTGCCGTCCTTGCCCAGCACGTCCGCGTCCCAGACCAGGCCCGGCCGGTCCTGGTCGAGGTCCAGGCCGGAGACGGTGCCCGGGACGGCCTTGAGGGCGGCCGCCGCGGCCTGGGGTGCGGTCACCCGGGCGGCGCCGGCCTCGCGGAGGTCCTCGGTGTCCTGGCGGGCGTGGCCGTTCGCCGGTGCCGTGGTCGGTGCGCCGTTGCCGCTCACCGCGACGGCGGTGACCGTACCGCCGGCCAACAGGGCGGCCGCGGCGGCGGTGGCGATGACGAGGTGGCGCTTCATGTGCTCTCCTCCGTAGGTGCTCGGACCGGTTGTCCGGATCAACGCTGTGCCGCCACAGTGGCCGAACGCACCTGAAGCCCAGCTGAAGCCGGCTGAAGGGCTCTTCAGGTTCCGGATGGCAGGCTTGGCCGCTATGCGGCTCTTGATCGTGGAGGACGAACAGCGGCTGGCCCTGTCGTTGGCCAGGGGCCTGCGGGCCGAGGGATACGCGGTCGACGTGGTGCACGACGGCCTCGAAGGGCTGCACCGTGCCGGCGAGGGCGCCTACGACCTGGTCGTGCTGGACATCATGCTGCCCGGCATGAACGGCTACCGCGTCTGTGCCGCGCTGCGGGCCGCCGGGAACGACGTTCCCATCCTGATGCTGACCGCCAAGGACGGCGAGTACGACGAGGCCGAGGGGCTGGACACCGGCGCCGACGACTACCTGACCAAGCCGTTCTCGTACGTGGTGCTGGTGGCCCGGGTGAAGGCGCTGCTGCGGCGGCGGGGGCGGAGCGCCGCGCCGGTGCTGCGGGTGGGGGCGCTCGCCGTCGACCAGGGGGCGCGCCGGGTCGAGCGGGACGGCACCGAAGTCGCGCTGACGGCCAAGGAGTTCGCCGTACTGGAGCAACTGGCCCTGCGGGCGGGCGAGGTGGTGTCCAAGACGGAGATCCTGGAGCACGTGTGGGACTTCGCCTACGACGGCGACGTCAACATCATCGAGGTCTATGTGAGCGCGCTGCGGCGCAAGCTGGGCGCCGGGCACATCGTGACGGTGCGCGGTGCGGGATACCGGCTGGTGGCCGGTGCGTAGGGCGGCGGGCCGGCTCCTGGGTTCGGTCCGGGCCCGGGCGGCGGCCGGCGCGACCGTGGTGGTGGCGGTGGCGCTGATCGCGGCCGGCACCGCGGTGCTGCTGGTGCTGCGCGGCAATCTGCAGGACCAGGCCGGGCTGCAGGCGGAGGTCGCGGCGCGCGAGGTGGCCGCGCAGATCGCCACCGGCACGGCGTACCCGAAGCTCGATCTGCCGGACGGCGAGGACCATCCGGTGGTGGTCGCCGACGAGGACGGGCGGGTGCTGGCGGCCGGCGAGGACGTGCGGGCCGTCGACGGCCGGCCGGTCAAGGGCGTACCGGCGGGAACCGGAACGGGCGGCTCCGTCCGGTCGGGTGACGAGGACGATGACGGGGACGATGACGAGGCCCCGGGCGGGCTGCGGCCCGGTGAGGTCGACGAGGACGTCCACTACCGGGACGGGACCGCGGACGTCGACGGCACGGTGGCGGCCTACCGGTTCGCGGAGGTCGAGGCCGAGGACGGCCGGGGTGAGAAGGCCGTGGTGCGGGCCGGGTCGGCGCTGGCGCCGGAGCGTGCCGCGGTCGGCTCGGTGCGGACCGCGATGCTGATCGGGCTGCCGCTGCTGCTCGTGGTGGTGGCGGGGGTGACCTGGCTGGTCACCCGGCGGGCGCTGCGGCCGGTGGAGGGCATCCGGTCGGAGATGGCGGCGATCACGGCCAGTACGGACCTGAGCCGGCGGGTGCCGGTGCCGTCGTCCCGGGACGAGATCGGCCGGCTGGCGCGCACCACCAACGAGACCCTGGCCGCGCTGGAGACCAGCGTCGAGCGGCAGCGGCGGTTCGTCGCGGACGCCTCGCACGAGCTGCGCAGCCCGATCGCCAGCCTGCGCACCCAGCTGGAAGTGGGGGTGGCGCACCCCGAGTTGCTGGACGTGCCGGGCGCGGTGGCGGACACCGTGCGGCTCCAGCGGCTGGCGGCGGATCTGCTGCTGCTGGCGCGGCTGGACGCGGGGGAGCGGCCGGCCGAGGCCCGGGTGGACCTCGCGGCCTTGGTGCAAGAGGAGCTCTCGCAGCGGGCCGGGGACCGGATTCCGGTCACCACCGGTGAGCTGGCGGGCGTCGAAGTGGCGGGATCGCGCGGCCAGTTGGGGCGCGTACTGGGGAACCTGCTGGACAACGCGCAGCGGCATGCGGCCGGGGAGGTGCGGGTCGCGGTGGTGCGCGAGGGGGAGTGGGCCGTGCTGCGGGTCGAGGACGACGGGCCCGGGGTGCGGGAAGCGGACCGGGAGCGGATCTTCGAGCGGTTCGTCCGGCTCGACGACGCACGGGCGCGGGACGACGGCGGGGCCGGGCTGGGCCTGGCCATCGCGCGGGACGTGGCGGTCCGGCACGGTGGCACGCTGGCCGTACGGGACCGGGCGGTCTTCGAGCTGCGGCTGCCGGCGGCCGGCTGACCCGGGGCGCCGCGGCCCGGGCGGGGCCGCGGCCGGGCGGTCAGATCGTGCCGCGCTGGGCGCGGAGGTGTTCGGCCACCGGGGCGAGGGAGGCCCGCAGTGCCTGCAGGTCCTCGGCGGAGAAGAGGTCGATGAAGTGCTTGCGGACCGAGGCGACATGGTGCGGGGCGACCCGGCGCATGGTGTCCCAGCCCTCCTCCGTCAGCACGGCGTAGAGGCCGCGGCGGTCCGACTCGCAACTCTCCCGGCGTACCAGGCCGGCGTTCTCCATCCGGGTGATCTGGTGGGAGAGACGGCTCTTGGACTGCAGGGTGCTGGCGGCCAGGTCGCTCATCCGGAGCCGGTGGTCCTCGGCCTCGGAGAGGTTGACCAGGATCTCGTAATCGTTGTTCGTCAGGCCGAACGGTTGCAGATCGCGCTCCAGTTGGTGCATCAGCAGTCTGCTGACGTCCAGATGAGTGCGCCAGGCACGCTGCTCCTGGTCGGTCAGCCAGGGAGTGTCGCTGTCGGTCGTCATGGATGAATTCTACCTGTTAAAAGTTGAATAGTGAATTAATCCCCGTTGGTGACGACGGCCGGCCGGGGCCGGATGTGGGTCAGACGTTCGAGGTCACCGTCCGCAGACTATCGCTCACAGCCCGAAGCGGCGCTGGAGGCTCCCGAGGTTGCCGGGCAGCTGGGGCAGTTGTGAGCCACTTTGCGGAACGTGTCCACCGGCGCCCGGAACGCCCTCCTCCACCGGGACCGCGCCGGTCGCCAGCTCCGGCATCAACTGCTCCGTCGACTGCAGCAGGACCGTACCCGCCCCCACGAACTCGAACTGGTGCTCCTCGCCCGAAGCCCCTCCGATACCGGTGTGCGCGCGCAGCCCCCCGAGGAATCCCCGCAGGTACTGGTGGTCGTAGTGGTGGCACGGCGAGGGGCAGTCGGCCCAGCCGACCAGCGCCTGCGGGTCGACCCGGAGCGGCGGCTCCATGAAGACCACCGGCCCGTTGGACGCGGCCACGAACTTGCCCGTCCCGATCAGCGTGAGGAAGCCCGGGATGATCGACTGCTTCAGCGACAGAGATGGCTGAAACGCGAGCAAGTTGCCCGAGCGAATAGTGAGGTTGCCCTCATCGAGATCGAAGGAATTCACATCGAAGGCACGGTCAGCGAGCAGCATCTTTCCCCGGCCCTCGGCGACCACCCAGTCCGCGGCGTGCAGTGGCGAATGGAAACTTCCGGCGATCAGCCGGTCCAGCCGGCCGTGCCCGATGCCGTGGAAGCCGATCTGCCCGTAGTAGGCGATCATCTTCCCCTTCTGCAGGAACCACTGGCCGTCCAGCTCGACGCTGAAGGCGTACGGATTGACGTTGTCATCGGCCGGGAGCGAAGCGACGTCGTGGACAACGGGACCGGTCACAGCTTCTCCTCCGACGCCTGGACGTAGACGGTGCCCTGGCCCGACAGCTCCAGCTGGAAGGCCTCGCCCGAGCCGCGGCCGACCATGTCGCGCCAGCCGAGCGCGGTGGACAGTTTGTTGCGGACCTCGCCGCGGTGTGCGACGTAGGCCTGGGGGTCGACGTGGACCGGGCGCTGCGGGGTGATCGGCAGCTCCAGCACGCCGCCGTGGGCCATCACCGCGACCGAACCGACACCGGAGAGCGTGGTCGTGAACAGGCCCTGGCCGGTGACCTGACCGCGGACCATGCCCATCACACCGCCCTGGGCGCCCATGAACATCGTGCCCTGCTGGAGCGAGCCGTCGAAGGCCAGCAGCCGGTCGGCCTCGACGTAGAGCGTCTCGCCGGTCAGGTCCACGACGTGGACGTGGTGGCCGCCGTGGCCGAACATCACCGTGCCACTGCCCTCCACCGTCATCAGCGGAGTCGCCTCACCGGCGATCCGGCGGCCGATCATCGAGCCGATACCGCCCTGGCCGCCCTGGATGTTCGGGGTGAACGTCACCTCACCGCGGTACGCGAGCATCGCCCCGCGCTGGCTGAACATCCGCTGGCCGGGCGCGATCGTGGCCTGCACCATGCGGGAATTGAGCGCCGTGAACGGCATCAGACCTCACCACCCACGGTGTTGCGCTCGCTGGGCTGGACGTACACCAGACCCTCGCCCTCGAAACGGATCTGGAAGGCCTCGCCCGAGCCCTCCCCCATGAACGTGCGGAAATTCACGCCCGACTGGAAGTGCTGCTTCAGATCGCCGGTGTGCGCCACATAGGCGCCCGGGTCGACCTGGAGCGGGTACTGCTTGGTGACCCGCAGCACCACCGCGGGGCCGTCCGAGGTGATCGCCGCCTGGCCGCTGCCCTCGACGGTGGTGGTGAACAGGCCGTTGCCCTGGGAGGCGCCGCGCAGGCCCGTGAACGTCGTGCCCGTCCGCAGCGCCGCGTCCGTGCAGAGCAGGTTGCTGGCCTCCACGTACAGCTTCTCGCCGTGCAGCTGCACCAGATTGATCTCGCTGGCGCGGTCGGCGAAATAGCAGGTGCCGTGACCCTTCACCTCCATCACGGCCATCTGCTCACCCGTGAGCCGCCGGGTGACCATGCCGCGCAGGCCCTCGCCACCGCCGGTCATCTTCTTGAAGGACATCTGGCCGTCGTACGCGACCATCGCCCCGTTTTTCGCCTTGACGGCATCGCCCGTCATGTCGACGGCGAGCACCTTGCTCCCCTGGAGCCGAAACTGAGCCACGCATCAGACGGTAATGGCCACCGACCGCGCGGGGCAGGTCCTTTGCCCCTGACAACGCCCGGAGATCTCCCTGACCGCCCGGGCTGGCCCGGCCCAGGCCCAGGCCCTGCGTGGTCCGGCTCACGTCCCCCCGGCGCGGGGATCGCGGGCGCGGCTGTAACAATAGGGCGACGCTTGTGAACCCTTGCACAAGCCTGCTCCTCGCCCGCCACCCGAACGAGGTTCCCGTGGACATCAAGACCGCCGCCGCCCTGCACCGCCTGCGCCTGGCCTCCGTTCCGGAGGCCATCTCCTTCCCGGCGCTGCTGATCTTCGGCACCGGCTTCCGGCTCGCCTTCGACTACGACGCCCTGGTGATGCCGCTCGGCCTGATCCACGGCCTGCTGTTCATCACGTACGTGGTGCTGCTGCTGGACGTGTGGAACCGCACCAAGTGGCCCTTCAAGCGCGTCGCCTTCTTCTTCCTGCTGGCGATCCTCCCGTTCGGCGGTCTCTACGGAGACAGGGTGCTCAAGCGCGAGGAGGAGGCCGGCGTGATCGCCGCCCGCGCCCGCAAGGAAGGGATCGTCAACGCATGATCGTCGCCTTCTCCGTGAGCCCGCTGGGCGTCGGCGAGGACGTCGGTGAATACGTCGCCGACGCGGTCCGGGTCGTCCGCGAGTCCGGCCTGCCGAACCGTACGGACGCGATGTTCACGTCCATCGAGGGCGAGTGGGACGAGGTCATGGACGTCGTCAAACGAGCCGTCGCGGCCGTAGAGGCACGCGCCGGGCGGGTCTCGCTGGTCCTCAAGGCGGACATCCGCCCGGGGGTCACGGACGGGCTGACCTCGAAGGTCGAAACCGTCGAGCGGTATCTCTCCGAGGGGTGAACCCCACGCCCTTCAGGCAGTGGGGGAGCAACGGCGAACAACCCCGACGGCGGGAAAGTCGACCACGTACGCGGCGCCCGCAAAGCGCAGCGGAACGGCGAGAAATGCCCGCGGCGGGACGGCCAGGTCCGTGGGATCAGCCGAGCAACGCGAGGCCCAGGGGCGTCTGCTCGTACAGGACTTCGTGGCCGTGGCGGTGGGAGGTCAGGAGGCCGGCGGCGCGGAGGACGGAGAGGTGGGCCGAGACGGAGGACGGGGCGAGGCCGAGGCGGCGGGCCAGTGCCGTCGTGGAGGACGGCGCGTCGAGCGCGGCCAGGACGGCCGCCCGCTTCGGCCCCAGCAGCCGGGCCAGCGCGGGCCCGGCGTCCGGCTCGGCCCACAGGCCGCCGATCCCGCGCGCCGGGTAGATGACGGTCGGCTGCCACGGCGGGTCGAAGCCGCTCACCACGTCCGGCCAGGCGAAGACGCTGGGCAGCAGCAGCACCCCGCGGCCGTCCAGGTCCTGGGTCTGGGCGAAGTCGGTGCGGGTTTGCACCGTGAGGGTCTCGCCCGACCAGGTCAGCCGCGGATGCAGGTCCGCGAACAGCCGCCGCAGCCCGCCGTCCGCCAACTGGCGTGACCGGTAGGCGATCTCGGCCTCCAGCAGGGCCCGCAGCCGGGGCCAGTCCGGCGCGAGCAGCGCGTGCCAGGCCCGTTCGGTGACGTCGGCCAGCTCCTGCACCGCGCGGGCCGGATCCGCCAGCGCCGCCCGCCCGCGCGCGGACTCCGCCCCACCGGGCGCACACGCCAGCGACTTGGCCATCTCGGCCCGGGCCAGCTCCGGGTCGGTGGCGCGTAGCCGCGCCAGTTCCTCGTCGAACCCGGGCAGCGGGGTGTCCGGGGGCCGGCCCAGGAAGTCCGGGGTGTAGCCCGGTGGCGAGGCCGGCATGAACAGCCACAGTGGCGTCAGGTCCAGCCCGGCCAGCCTCGTGCGCATCCGCCGCAGCCACGGCGCGTGGTAGCCGTGCCGGTCGGTGCGGCGCAGGGTCCGTACGGCTTCGTGCGTCTCGCACAGCGGTGAGATGGCGAACCGGATGCGCAGCAGGTCGTCGGCGCCGAAGTGCAAGTGCAGCGGCATGACCGCGGGACCTCCCCCGGATTCGGCTGGGGCCGAAAGATTACGGGACGGGGGCGGCGCGCGGCAGTCTGCCGCCATGTCCGCGACCCCCGGGCCCGTTCCGCCGGGCCGTCATCCCGCACGCCCCGAGGACGGTACCGAGGAGGTGCGGGAAGGCGGCACCGGCGAGGCCACCGGGCACGCCGCCCCCGCCCGTTACCGGGCCGTCTTCGCCGTTCCGGAATTCCGGGCGGTCTTCGCCGCGCACCTGCTGTCCTCCCTCGGCGTGGTCGTCTGCGAGATCGCCCTGTCCGTCCTGGTCTTCCGGCGCACCGACTCCCCGCTGCTGAGCGCCCTGACCTTCGCGCTCGGGCTGCTGCCGTACGTCCTCGGCGGGACGCTGCTGTCCGCCGTCGCCGACCGGTACCCGGCCCGCCGGGTGCTGGTGGTCTGCGATCTGCTGTGCGCGCTGGCGGCGGCCGGGATGGTCCTGCCGGGCACACCGGTCGCCGTGCTGCTCGCCCTGCGCTGCGTCATCGCCGCCATCGCCCCGGTCTTCGCCGGCACCCGCGCCGCCACGCTCGGCGACATCCTCGGCGAGGGCGATCTCTTCGTCCTGGGCCGGTCGGTGATCCGCATCGTGAACCAGAGCGCCCAGCTGGTGGGCTTCGGCGTCGGCGGGCTGCTGGTGGCCGTGGTGACGCCCGGGGCGGTGCTCGCCCTCACGGCCGTCACCTTCCTCGGCTCGGCGCTGCTGCTGCGCCTTCGCACCCGGGCCCGCCCGGCCCGGGACGGCGACGGTACGGCGGCCGGGCGCGGGGCGCTGCTGGGCGCCTCCCTGGGCGGCGTACGGCGGCTGCTGGCGGACCGCAGGGTGCGTGCGCTGCTGCTCCTGTCCTGGCTGCCGCCGGCCTTCGTGGTGATCCCCGAGGCGCTGCTCGTCCCCTACGCCGATCTGCTCGGCGCCGGGCCGGGCGGTGCGGGGCTGTTGATGTGCAGCATGCCGATCGGTGCCGTGGTGGCGGAGAGCCTGGTCGGCTCGCTCCTGGGGCCGCGGGCGCGGTCCCGGCTCACCTTCCCCATGGCCGTCTTCGCGGTGCTGCCGTCCCTCGGCTTCGTCGCGCAGCCGTCGCTGGGCTGGGCGGTGCTGCTGCTCGCACTGACCGGTACCGGCATCTCGTACAACTTCGGCGTGGACCGGTGGTTCGTCGCCGCGGTCCCCGAGGAGCTGCTGGGGCAGGGGATGACGGTGGTGCAGGCGGGGCGGATGACGGCGATGGGGCTGGCGATGGGCGCGGCCGGTCTCGCGGCGGAGTACGCGCCGCTGCGGGCGGTGATGCCGGCGGCGGGCGCGCTCGGCGCACTCGGCGTCCTCGCGGTGATCCGCGAGGTGCGGCGGACGGCCCCGGGCGGGCAGCGCACCTGTTCCGCGACCGCTCAGTGAGACCGAAAACTGAGACGAGGCTGACCACAATATGACCGCCGGGTAGGGTCGGAGACGTGCCGAAGCCGCTCAGCCTTGCTTTCGATCCCATCTCGCGCGCCGACGAACTGTGGCGCCAGAGGTGGGGAGCCGTGCCGTCGATGGCCGCGATCACGTCGATCATGCGCGCCCATCAGATCCTGCTGTCCGAGGTGGACGCGGTGGTCAAGCCGTACGGGCTGACCTTCGCCCGCTACGAGGCGCTGGTGCTGCTGACCTTCTCGAAGGCCGGTGAGCTGCCGATGTCCAAGATCGGCGAGCGGCTCATGGTGCATCCGACCTCGGTGACGAACACCGTGGACCGGCTGGTGAAGTCCGGTCTGGTCGCCAAGCGGCCCAACCCGAACGACGGGCGGGGCACCCTCGCCTCCATCACGGACAAGGGCCGCGAGGTCTGCGACGCCGCGACCCGGGACCTGATGGCCATGGATTTCGGGCTCGGCGCATACGACGACGAGGAGTGCGCGGAGATCTTCGCGATGCTGCGGCCGCTGCGGGTGGCCGCCGAGGACTTCAAGGAGTAGCGCCGTACGGGACCGCGCCGCGGCGCGCCTCGCGGTCCCTCGGCCCGTGCTCCCTCAGCCCCGTGGCCCCGCGTCCGCGGGCATTTTCCGGGCGGTTACGCTCGTATCCATGAAATCCAGCGTGCTGACCCGCTACCGGGTGATGGCCTACGTCACGGCCGTGATGCTGCTGGCGCTGTGCGCCTGCATGATCGCCAAGTACGGCTTCGGAATGGGCAAGGACCTCACCCTGGTCGTCTCCCAGGTCCACGGCGTGCTCTACATCATCTACCTGATCTTCGCCTTCGACCTGGGCTCCAAGGCCAAGTGGCCGTTCGGCAAGCTCCTGTGGGTGCTGGTCGCCGGGACGATCCCGACCGCGGCGTTCTTCGTCGAGCGCCAGGTGGTGCGCGAGGTCGAGCCGCTGCTCGCCGAGACCGCGCCGGAGCCGGTCAAGGCCTGATCCCGCTCCGTCACGCGCCCGTCAGGTACCACGACGGGCGCGTTTCCGCACCTCCTCCCAACTACGGAACGTGACGTAGGTGACACGAGTGGGTGCCCTTTCGTCGAACCGCGGCCGGCTCCCGTCGACAATTACTAGGACGTCCTAGTAAATTCGATGGTATGGACGCTGACGCGATCGAGGAAGGCCGCCGTCGCTGGCAGGCCCGCTATGACGCTGCCCGCACGCGGGACGCGGACTTCACGACGCTCTCGGGCGATCCCGTCGAGCCGGTGTACGGGCCCCGGCCCGGGGACTCCGTCGAGGGCTTCGAGCGGATCGGATGGCCCGGCGAGTACCCCTTCACCCGGGGGCTGTACCCGACCGGCTACCGCGGCCGCACCTGGACCATCCGCCAGTTCGCCGGCTTCGGCAACGCCGAGCAGACGAACGAGCGCTACAAGATGATCCTCGGCAACGGCGGCGGCGGGCTCTCGGTCGCCTTCGACATGCCGACGCTCATGGGCCGGGACTCCGACGACCCGCGCTCGCTCGGCGAGGTCGGTCACTGCGGCGTGGCCATCGACTCCGCCGCCGACATGGAGGTCCTCTTCAAGGACATCCCGCTCGGTGACGTCACGACGTCGATGACGATCAGTGGCCCGGCCGTGCCGGTCTTCTGCATGTACCTCGTCGCCGCCGAGCGGCAGGGCGTCGACCCGGCCGTCCTCAACGGCACCCTCCAGACCGACATCTTCAAGGAATACATCGCCCAGAAGGAGTGGCTCTTCCAGCCGGAGCCGCATCTGCGCCTCATCGGCGACCTGATGGAGCACTGTGCGCACGGCATTCCCGCGTACAAGCCGCTCTCGGTGTCCGGCTACCACATCCGCGAGGCCGGGGCGACCGCCGCACAGGAGCTGGCGTACACCCTCGCGGACGGTTTCGGCTACGTCGAGCTGGGGCTCAGTCGCGGTCTGGACGTCAACACCTTCGCGCCGGGGCTTTCCTTCTTCTTCGACGCCCATGTCGATTTCTTCGAGGAAATCGCCAAATTCCGTGCGGCCCGCCGCATTTGGGCCCGCTGGATGCGAGACGTCTACGGCGCGACGAGCGAAAAGGCGCAGTGGCTCCGTTTCCACACCCAGACGGCCGGCGTATCGCTGACCGCGCAGCAGCCGTACAACAACGTCGTACGCACCGCGGTCGAGGCGTTGGCGGCGGTGCTGGGCGGCACCAACTCGCTGCACACCAATGCGCTGGACGAAACCCTCGCGCTGCCGAGTGAGCAGGCCGCGGAAATCGCGCTGCGCACGCAGCAGGTGCTGATGGAGGAGACCGGCGTCGCCAATGTGGCGGATCCGCTGGGCGGTTCGTGGTTCATCGAGCAGTTGACGGACCGCATCGAGGCGGACGCGGAGAAGATCTTCGACCAGATCAAGGAGCGGGGTCTGCGGGCGCACCCCGACGGACGGCATCCGATCGGCCCGATGACCTCCGGCATTCTGCGCGGCATCGAGGACGGCTGGTTCACCGGCGAAATCGCCGAATCCGCCTTCCGTTACCAGCAGGCGCTGGAAAAGGGTGACAAGAAGGTCGTGGGCGTCAATTGCCACGAGGGTTCGGTCACCGGCGATCTGGAGATCCTCCGGGTCAGCCACGAGGTCGAACGCGAACAGGTCCGCGTCCTCGCCACCCGCAAGGCCGCCCGCGACGACGCCCGGGTCTCCGCCTCCCTCAAGGCCCTGCTGGCCGCCGCCCGCGACGGCAGCAACATGATCGAGCCGATGCTCGACGCGGTACGCGCCGAGGCCACCCTGGGCGAAATCTGCGGGGTGTTGCGGGACGAGTGGGGCATCTATACGGAGCCTGCCGGGTTCTGAGGCTTCCTGCCGGGCCCGACGAACGCCGCGGGCCCGGCCCTGTCCCGGCTCAGCCGGGAAGTGCGAACGCGAGAAGCGGGCCGGCGGCGAGGCCGATGACGCCGATTACCGCGATGCCGACCACGACGACGCGGCCGGCCGTGCCCTTGGTGCTCCGCCACGAATCCGTCAGGCTCATGCCGTTCTTGTCGAGCTTCGTTACGAACCAGAAGACGACGAACGCCTCGATGAGCAGCAGCCCGGAAGCGATCAGGAACATCTTCAGCGCACCGCGGGGGTCATCCGGCAAGACCTCGTTGCCGCTGCGCTGGGTCGACAGCGTGTGTCCCTTGGGGTACTCGGCCGCGAGGCCGCTCACGTGGGCGTCGTCGGCCACGACTTTCCCGTCGTCCGCCCGGAACGTGCCGTTGCAGGTGAAGGTGTCGGGGGATCGGCTCGTGTGCCGTTTCCCGCTGACGGGATGCTTCATATAGCAGTAGTCGACCGTGAGCTTCCCATGCGTTCCCGCGATTCCCGCCTGGATCAGCCCCATCCAGGCGACAACGACACTGGCCGCCAGGACGCCCAGAATGGCGAACAGATGGACGCAGCGCCACCAAATACGCTTGAGGTCTTTTGGGTGAAATGTCTGGGGCATGGGGACATTCTCTTCTCTGGTCGCATACGAGGGACGGTACTGGTGTGTGAAGTTGATCTTCACCGCCCACTCACTCTGTCGCCGTGGTCGTCGGATACCGTACGACATAGGATTTACGCGGTACTTAAGCGCTTCGGTCAACGCGCATCAACGCACAACAAGGGGGACCCGTGGCAGGCTCCGGCTACGACGTCGATCCGGCCGTTCTCAAGGCGCAGGGCGGTGTCTTCAAGGACATCGGCTCCGATTTCAGCGCTGCCGCCAAGAAGTTGGCGGCCACGCTCAAAGAGGCCGAGGAGTGGGGTGACGACGATTTGCTCAAGTATTTCATGGATGTCTACTCACCGGTGAGCGCAGGTCTCGTCGAGTCGATGCCCACCCTCGGTGAAGGCCTCTCCGCGATCGGCGGAAAGCTTGAGGCGACGGGCGAGCATTACGCCACCACCGAGCAGGATCAGCACGATCACCTCGCCAAGTACGCGGCGAGTCGCCCCAAATTTGCGAATTGACGACGATTCAGCTCGGGACGCCCCCGCAAACATCCTTACACCAACGAAAGTACGCTTCCCGGGGGAGTGACGCATAGTGGCCACCATCATGCTTCCTGTCGAGGTCGACTGGGTTCTCGACCTGCTGGGCTTCCAATGGCCCAATATCGACGAGGACAAGATGCGCGACGCGGCCGAGGCCTGGAGCAGCTTCGCCGCCTCCGTCCGCAGGGCCCAACAGCAGGGTGAGAGCGCCACCCAAGCGGTGCGCGGCGCCAACTCCGGTGAGGCGATCGAGGCATTCAACGACAAGTGGAAGAAGTTCTCCGGCGACGGCTTCCTCGATGAGTCCGCCGAGGCCGCCGAGGCGCTTGCCATCGTGCTGCAGATCGTGGCCACCATCATCATGGTGATGAAGATCGCAGTGATCGCTCAGCTCATCGCGTTGGCCATTGAGTTCGCGGCGGCCCAGGCCGCCGCGCCGGTCACGCTGGGTGCCTCGGAGGCCGGGGCGGCCGCCGCCACGGCGACGACCCGGGTCATGGTTCGCCAGATCATCAGCAAGGCGAAGGACCAGATCATTCAGGCCATCAAGGACGCCATCGCCCAGAAGGTGAAGCGGTCGGGGAAGGAGATCGCGCTTGATCTGGCCAAGGAACTCGGTATCGACGCCGGCAAGAAGCTCGTCGGGAACCTCGCCACGCAGGGGATCAAGAGCCACTTCGGGGCGCAGAAGGGGTTCGACTTCGGCGCTGCGGGCGAGGCCGTGGCCAAGCCCTTTGTCGACAAGAAGAAAGAGGCCGTCGACGCCTACCACGGTTTGGGTGAGGTCCGCGACGGTATCGGGAAGATGGCGACGGGCGATTTCAGCGAGGGCGCCAAGCAGGCCTACGAGGGGGAGCAGAAGGTCGCCAAGGTTGCCAAGACTGTTCACGGCGCCACCTACAAAGACCCTGAGCCGGCCGCCTCGGGTGACGGCACGCCGTCGGAAGGCGGCGACGGCAACTCCTCTGAGGGCAGCTCCTCCGAGGGCGGTTCCAGTTCCTCGTCATCCTCTTCCTCGGCTGAAGCCGGATCCGGTGATTCGTCGTCCTCCAGCAGCGGCTCCGACGACTCGAACTCGTCGTCCGCCGCCTCAGCGGGCGGAGCTGCCAGGTCCCGCGCCGAGAGCAACACCAACACCGATAACGACGGCGGCCAGGACGAGGCCGCACGCGTCCGCAACGCCTTCGGCTGACGCAGACTCGTACCGTCCGACAGGAGCCCTTCCCCATGACCGGCAACAGCGCCTTCACCAACCCTGGCGACCGCGAATACCCCATCGAGGAGAGAGACCTCGCCGAGGAACAGAACGAACACCTCACCTCCGCTCTGCGCACCGTGCGCGACAACCCCAACGCTCCCTCCGAACTCCAGGACCTCGCCCGCAAGATGCTCAGCGGCCGGCTTGAGCTCAAGGACGTACTGGACGACCCGTCCGGGTACCGGGCGCTGACCGACGGGATCGCCGGGATGCGGGAGAGCTGGCGGTCGATGTCGCCGGAGGACCGGCAGGCGGTACGGGCGCGGGTCGAGGAGAAGGCCGAGGAGGCCGAGGCCGACGGGGTCGGCGCCACGTACCGGCCTCGGTGAGCGGATCCGGCGGCCGGTGAGCGCCCCCGGGGGCATCAAGCCCCTCCGGGGGCGTCACGCGCCTTCAGGGGGCGGCACCGGAATCCGCAGCCGGAACAGCGCCCCGCCGCCCGGTGCCTGTTCGGCGGTGAGGTCGGCGGCATGGGCACGGGCGATCTGGCGGGCCATGGCGAGGCCCAGGCCCGAGCCGGGGAGGGCGCGGGCGGCGTGGGCGCGGTAGAAGCGGTCGAAGACGTGGGGGAGGTCTTCGGGCGCGATGCCCGGCCCGTGGTCGCGGATGGTGAGGACCAAGTCCCCTGCCGACCGGTCCAGTTCGGCTTCCACCGGGCCACCCGGTGGGGAGAACTTGGCGGCGTTGTCGAGGAGGTTGGAGAGCAGGCGGGTCAGACGGGAAGGGACGCCGGGGACGGTGACCGGGGCCGCGCCGGGGGCGGTGCGGAGGGTGAAGGCGGTGTCCGGCCAGTGTTCGCGGGCGGTGGCCACCGCGTGTTCCAGGAGGGCGGCCGGGCGGACCTGTTCGACCAGCGGCCGGGGTTCCTCGTCCCGGGCGAGTTCGATGAGGTCGTTGACGAGGGTGGTGACCTCGCGCAGCTGGCGGCTCAGGGCGGCCGAGGCGCGGTCCCGCTGGGCGTCGGTCAGGCGGTCGGCGCGGGCGAGGAGCTCGGCGTTGGTACGGAGTGCGGTCAGCGGCGTCCGTAGCTCGTGGGAGGCGTCGGCGACCAGGCGGCGCTGGGCGGTGACGGACTGCTCCAGGGCCGCGAGCATCGTGTTGAAGGTGGCGGCGAGGCGGGTGAGTTCGTCCTCGCGGGCGGCCGGGCCGGACGGCAGCGCGATGCGGTGGCGCGGGTCGCGGGTGGCGGCGATGCGTTCCGCGGTGGCGGTGAGGCGGGCGACCGGCGCCAGGCCCGCCCGGGAGACCGCATAGCCGAGCGCGGCGGCCAGCAGGATGCCGGCGCCGCCGACCGCGGACAGCGCCCAGGCGGCGTGCTGCACCCCGCGTTCGACGGTGTCCGAGCGGAGCGCCACCTGGAGCGCCTCGCGCCGGCCGGGGCGCGGCGCGGTGTACATCCGGACGGGCTGTCCGTCGACGGTCAGCTTGCTGTAGTACGGCGGGCGCTTGCCGGCCGCGACCTGGCGGGTGGCCGCGGTGACCGGCAGGGTGCGGTAGCCGCCGCGCGGGTCCTTCGCCGGGTCGGCGGGGACGATCTGGATGCAGGTGACGGCCTGGTAGCGGCAGGAGGCGTCGCCCGCGGTCGGGCCCCAGTTGCGGGTCTGCTGGGTGAGCTGGGTGGCGGTCTGGGTCAGGCTGAGGTCGAGCTGGCGGGTCATCTGGTAGCGGATGATCACGAAGGCGGCGGCGCAGACACCGACCGCCACGAGGGCGACCGCGGCGGAGGCGGCCAGGGCGAGGCGGGTGCGGAGGGGGTGGTTGTGGCGTCGCCACGGGGCGGCGTCCGGTGCGGCGTCCGGGGCGTCCGGCCCGCCCCCGGGGACGCCCGGCCCTGCTGTGGGTGCGCCCGGCCCGTTCGCCCCCCTCATCGGTTCTCCGGGAGGTCCAGGCGGTACCCGATGCCGTGCACGGTGTGGACGAGGCGGGGCTCGCCGCCGGCTTCCAGTTTGCGGCGGAGGTAACCGACGTACACCGCGAGCGAGTTGGAGTCCGGGCCGAAGTCGCGTCCCCAGACGCGCTCCAGGATCATCTCGCGGGGCAGCACCTGGCCCGGGTGCAGCAGGAGCAGCTCCAGCAGCGCCCACTCGGTACGGCTGAACTCCAGGGGGCGGCCGGCGCGGTGGCCGGTGCGGGTGACCGGGTCGACGACCAGGTCCTCGAAGGAGAGCCGGGTGTCCAGGGCGGCGGGGGCCGCGGCCCGGCGGAGCAGGGCCCGTAGCCGGGCCAGCAGTTCGTCCAGGGCGAAGGGCTTGACCAGGTAGTCGTCGGCGCCGGCGTCCAGTCCGTCGACCCGTTCGCTGACCGAGTCCAGCGCGGTCAGCACGAGGATGGGCGTGCGGTCGTCCAGCGCGCGCAGCCGGCGGCAGACCGCGAGCCCGTCCAGCACCGGCATCATCACGTCCAGGACGATCGCGTCCGGCTGCCAGGCGGCGACCTCCGAGAGCGCGGCCAGGCCGTCGGCGGCGCCACGGACCGCGTAGCCCTCCACGGACAGGCCGTCCTCCACGGCGGCACGCACCTCCGGTTCGTCGTCGACGACGAGGATCTTGGGGGCCGGGGCGTGCCCGGGAGTGGACGACGGCATGGACATAGGCTGTCAAACACCTCTCTTAGAACCTTCTTAGGGCACATGGCGAGCGTGGCGGCCATGCGCACACCACTCTCTGTCGTGATCGGGGCGGGTGGCACCGGCGGTCACATCTACCCCGGCCTCGCCCTCGCCGACGCGCTCCGCAGGGCCGTGCCGGACGCGGTGATCTCGTTCGTCGGGACCGAACGCGGGCTGGAGACACGCCTGATCCCGCAGGCCGGGTACCGGCTGCACACCGTCGACATGATCCCCTTCGACCGCTCGCTCGGCGCCCGACGCTATCTGCTGCCGGCCGCGCTGCTGCGCTCGGGCGCCCAGGTCCGGACGATCCTCAAGGAGCAGGGCGCCCAGGTGGCGGTCGGGATGGGCGGCTATCCGAGCGCCCCGGTGATCGTCGGGGCGCGGCTGGCCGGGCTGCCCAGTCTGGTCCACGAGTCCAACGCGGTGCCCGGCCGGGCGAACCGGTTCGCGGCCCGCCTGACCCCGCACCTCGCCCTCGCCTTCGACCGCAGCCGCCCGCATCTGGCGGGCGGGGAGCGGGCCGAGACGGTCGGGATGCCGCTGGTGGGCCCGCTGGCCGGGCTGGACCGTACGGCGCTGCGGCCGGCCGCCCGGCGGGCGCTGGGGATCCCGGACGGGGCCCGGCTGCTGCTGGTCAACGGCGGCAGCCTGGGCGCGGCCCGGCTGACCGAGGCGGCGGTGGGACTCGCCGCCCGGTACCGGACGCGTACCGGTCCACGGCCGGACCTACGGCTGCTGATCAAGACCGGTCCCGCGGCGCTGGAGGAGACCCGGGCCCTGCTGGCGGCGACCGGCGGGGCGGCGGTCGCCGAGGCCGTGCCCTATCTGGACCGGATGGACCTGGCGTACGCCGCGGCGGACCTCGTGGTGTGCCGGGCCGGTTCGGCGACCGTCGCCGAGCTGGCCACGATCGGGATGCCGGCGGTGCTCGTGCCGTATCCGCACGCGCCCGGCGACCACCAGACGCACAACGCGCGGGTGCTCTCCGACGTCGGGGCGGCGGTGCTGCTGCCGGACGCCGAGACCACGGCGGAGCGGCTGGACGCGCTGGTCACCCCGCTGCTGACGGACCCCGCCCGGCTGGCCGCGATGGGCGCGGCCGCCGACCCCGGCACCCATGCGTGCGCCGCGGACCTGCTGGCCGCCAAGGCCCTGGAGCTGGCCGGCCACCACCACCTCACCGCGATCCGCAACGTCAACGCCTCTCTCAAGGAGTCAGCATGACCAACACCAACACCAACACCAACGGCATGAAGAGCAGCGACGGCGGGCGGCAGTGGGCCGGGCGCCGGGTGCTGGTCACCGGGGCCGAGGGGTTCATCGGCTCGGCGCTGGTCGATCTGCTCGTCGAGGCCGGCGCCCGGGTACGCGCCTTCGTCCACTACAAGCCGTACGCGGAGAAGGGCAATCTGGCGCACCGTCTGACGCCGGGCGGCCCGGTGGAGATGGTCGCCGGGGACGTGCGGGACGCGGGCCGGGTGGCGGACGCGGTCGCCGGCTGCGACACCGTCTTCCATCTGGCCGCGCTGATCGGCATCCCGTACAGCTACGACTCGCCCGGCGCGTACGTGCAGACCAATGTGGTGGGCACGGAGAACGTGGCGGAGGCCTGCCGGCGGCACGGGGTGCGGCGGCTGGTGCACACCTCCACCAGTGAGGTCTACGGGACCGCGCGCACCGCGCCGATCGCCGAGGACCACCCGCTGCAGCCGCAGTCGCCGTACTCCGCCTCGAAGATCGGCGCGGACATGATGGCGCTGTCGCACTGGCACGCCTTCGAGCTGCCGGTGACGGTGGTCCGGCCGTTCAACACCTACGGGCCCCGGCAGTCCGCACGGGCCGTGATCCCCACGATCCTGGCCCAACTGCACGCAGGGGCGCGGCAGATCAGGCTCGGCTCGCTCACCCCGACCCGGGACTTCACCTACGTCACGGACACCGCGGCCGGGTTCCTGGCGCTGGCCGACTGCGACCGGGCGCTGGGGCAGGTGGTCAACCTCGGCACCGGGCGGGAGATCGCGATCGGCGCGCTCGCCGAGGCGCTGATAGCGGCCTCGGGGCGGGACGCGGAGGTGGTGGTCGATCCGGCGCGGCTGCGGCCCTCCGGCAGCGAGGTCGAGCGGCTGCTTTCGGACAACTCCCGGGCGCGGGAGTGGGCCGGGTGGCGGCCGGAGGTCTCGCTGGAGGAGGGGCTGAGGCGGACCTCGGCGTGGGTCGCCGACCATCTGCATCTCTTCGCGGCGGACCGCTACCAGGTCTGAGCGCAGGCGTCCTTCACCCGGGCCCGGCGGGCCGGCCGGGCTGACCGTCCAGACCGGCCAGCCCGCCGAGGAAGAGGGCGGTGAAGTCCCGGCCCCAGTCGGCGTCCACGGGTTCGCCGCTGACCAGGGTGCGGTGCACGATCGCGCCGGCGATCACGTCGAAGATCAGGTCCATGGTGCGGGCGGCGGTCCGCTCGCCCTCCTCGCCCGGGGTGTCGGCCGGCAGTTCGCCGCGTTCCTGGGCCCGCGCCCGGCCCAGCAGGACCAGGCGCTTCTGGCGGTCGACGATGGCCGAGCGGATCCGTTCGTGCAGCGCCTCGTCGGTGGTGGACTCGGCGACCACGGCCATCAGGGCCGTCTTGGTCTCGGGCCGGGCGAGCAGCGCGCCGAACTGCAGCACCACGCCCTCGATGTCGGCGCGCAGACAGCCCCGGTCGGGGAGTTCGAGCTCGTCGAAGAGGACGGCCACGGCGTCCACGACGAGCTCGTTCTTGTTGGCCCAGCGGCGGTAGAGCGTCGTCTTGGCGACCCCGGCGCGGGCCGCCACCTCGCTCATGGTCAGCCCTCCCCAGCCGAGGTCGACGAGCGCGGCACGGGTGGCGCTGAGGATCGCGTGGTCGGTCTCGGCGCTGCGCGGGCGGCCCGTGCGGCCCTTCCTCGGGCTGGCGGAGTGGTGCATGCGGGCGACCATACCGGCCAGTACGGGCCGGGGCGGGGAGCCCCGTGAGGGAGATCACGGAGCCCGGGGCCGGAACCGGTAGTTGCGCGGGGGCGACGGCGAGTTACGCTACGACCCGTAGCGTAAGACTGGCATCCTTCTCCGGAACGTCCTTCTCCGGCGCGGATCCGTCTTGAGCGACAGCCACCGGCCTGGGTGGGGACCCGAGGCCAGATGTACGGCCCTCGTGGCCGACCGCAGGACCGAGTATCACACCGGCTGCCCCGTCAGCCGGAGGCGCTGACCACGTTGACGACCGCACCGCTTTCCGGATCGCTTTCCGGAACGGGCCGCCCAGGGGGGAGGATGGACCCATGCAGCCACGCAACATGTCCATGAGCGGTGTCGTCGACCTCGCAGCGGTGAAGGCGGCCGGGGAAGCGAAGCAGAAGGCGGAGCAGGCGCGTGCCGAGGCCGCCCGTACGGGCCGGGCGCCGGCCGGCGGCGGCCGCCTGGTGTACGACGTCGACGAGACCGGGTTCCAGCAGGACGTCCTGCAGCGCTCCACCGAGGTCCCGGTGGTCATCGACTTCTGGGCCGAGTGGTGCGAGCCGTGCAAGCAGCTGGGTCCGCTGCTGGAGCGCCTCGCGAACGAGTACGCCGGCAAGTTCGTCCTGGCGAAGATCGACGTCGACGCCAACCAGATGCTGTTCCAGCAGTTCGGGGTGCAGGGCATCCCGGCCGTCTTCGCGGTGGTCGCCGGACAGCCGATCCCGCTGTTCCAGGGCGCGGCCCCGGAGGCGCAGATCCGGCAGGTGCTGGACCAGCTGGTACAGGCCGCCGAGCAGCAGTTCGGCATCGTCGGCGCCCCGGTCGACCCGCAGGACGCGGCCGAGGCGGCGGCCCCCGCGCCCGCGCCGGGTCCGTACGACGCGGTGCTGGAGGCCGCGAGTCAGGCGCTGGACGCCGGTGACCTGGGCGGTGCCATCCAGGCGTACAAGAACGTCCTCTCCGACGACCCGGCCAACCCGGAGGCCAAGCTCGGCCTCGCGCAGGCCGAACTCCTGCGCCGGGTGCAGGACCTGGACCCGCAGGCGGTGCGCAAGGAGGCCGCGGACAACCCGGCCGACGTGCCGGCGCAGATCCGCGCCGCGGACCTGGACCTGGTCGGCGGGCACGTCGAGGACGCCTTCGGCCGGCTGGTCGAGACGGTGAAGCGGACCGCCGGGGACGACCGGGAGGCCGCACGGCTCCGGCTGTTGGAGCTGTTCGAGGTCATTGGTGCAGAGGATCCGCGAGTGACCGCGGCGCGTACTGCGCTCGCCCGGGTGCTGTTCTGACCCGCTGTTCCACGAGGCGTCCGGTTCTGACCTGTACGCCCTCAGCGAGTTGACCAAACAAACGAAGCAGCGGCCACGTTTTACCTAAACTTGGTAAACGTGGCCGCTGTTACTTGGAGTAAGTCAGAGCGACCCCCCTTGCGGCAGTGTGTCCGCAATTGCGCGATGTCTCTTCGCGGTGAGTGGCGACCGAGTGTGTCGATTCGATGTCGGTCGGTCGTCGCGCGGTTATCAGCCCGTTACCCGCAAGTAACGAGCCCCTTGTGCACGGGCCGTGAATGGACCACGATCGGCCACGCTCGGTCCATTCCCCAGCCCGGCATCCGGTCGGCGCGACGGGGCACTTGGGTCCCCACCGAGTGGTCGGCGGCAGTGGCGCCGGCCGTGGACAGGGGGGTCTCTGCCGCTTGGGCAGAGCCTGTCCCAGGAGGTTGCGCGAGAGCGTGGCCAGTGGTTGTCGCTCGGGGGTGATCGCCGGTATTCGGAAACACGATGTGCCTCCGAGAACAGGCGCTCTCCTTCCCGAGGACGTAGCACTTCTCCCATCCCAGGTACGGCCGTCCGTCCCAACTCGGGCGGCGGATACCGGAGATGTACGTCCGAGAAGGAGGAAAGTCATGGAGTCCCTGGCTCGTGGCGGGACCAGATGGAAGCGGTTCGCCGTCGTCATGGTGCCGAGCGTGGCGGCGACCGCCGCGATCGGCGTTGCCCTCTCGCAGGGTGCCCTCGCGGCGTCGTTCAGCGTGTCCGGCCAGCAGTTCAAGGTCACTACGGACCGACTGGACGGCACCGGCTTCGTCCAGTACGGAGCCATTGACGCCCAGAAGGGCGGCAAGCAGATCCCGGTGGCGGTCTCGGCGTTCTCCAACGCCAAGATCAAGAACCTGTGCCAGTCGGTGGTCGTTCCGGTCCCGGTCTTCGGCGATGTGTCGCTGAAGCTGTCGGCCGGTGGCGGCAGCACGCCGGTGGAGGCGAAGAACCTCTACATCGACCTCGATCAGCTGGACGCGGACGCGACCTTCAACAACATCAACATCGGTGTTGCTGCGGGTTCGACGTCCAAGGGCCCCGGCATCCAGAAGGGCGACAAGGCCGACCCGGGCTCGTTCGCCCAGGAGGCCGACTCGGCCACGCTCACCCACGTCAAGCAGACGGCGTGGGCCACCACCGCCGGCACGTTCAAGCTCAGCGGCCTGCACATGAGCGTCGCCAAGGGCAAGAACGAGTGCTACTGACGCACTGAGCGTACGGGCGCGGGGCTTTGCGCCAGTGCGGCGGCCCACGCCGTTCCCCGTGCCCGTACGCCGGGTAGCGCTTGGTAGACATCTCAGCTCAGAACCACCGATTTGCCAGTCCCGAGGAGCTGTACGACATGAGCGCCGAAACGCGACCACGGCTGATCGAGTCCGTCGGCCGGAAGCGGATTTCGTTCCGGGAGTGGCGCGGACACCGCCCGTTCTGGGGCGGATTTCTGACCCTGCTGGCCGGCCTGCCGATCATGTACATCCCTTACGCGAATCTCACGATCGGTTCCCTGACCGTCCGCATGTCCACCACCGCCGGCGCCGGATCGCTGATCATCGGCGTACTGCTGGTCGTGCTCGGGCTGACCATGTGGTTCCAGCCGGCCTCGCGGGTCTTCGCCGGTGTGGCGGCGATCCTGCTGGCCCTGGTCTCCATCGTCGTCTCGAACTTCGGCGGTCTCGTGGTCGGCTTCCTGATGGGGTTGATCGGCGGCGGCCTGGGCGTTTCCTGGGCACCGGGCGCACCGGAGAAGAGCGGGGACGACGCGGGCGAGCCGGTCCGCAACGTCGCCGGGCCGGTGGTCGCGACGGACCCCGCACGCGGTTCGGGCAGCGGACTGGACGACCTGTCAGGAACGAGCCCGATCAATGGAACGAACGGGAGGCACCGTGCCGGGTGACGAGCTGCATGAGGAGAACGCAGCCGCCGGGGCGAGAACCGGGCCGAGGCACGCGGCGCCGAAAAAGCCGCTGCTGACTCGGCTCCACGTGCCCGCGGGCAAGGCGATAGCGATCGCCGCCATGCCGTCGGCCGTCCTCATGGGCATGGGGCTGACGCCCCAGATGGCGATCGCCAAATCGGCGCCGCCCAAGAGCCCCTTCAAGGACGGCCCGTGCGTCACTGCTCCGGACAAGGTGGACGGACAGGACGGCGAGAAGGCCAAGGACGGCACGCAGGACCAGAAGGACGGCGGGCAGGCGAAGGACGACAGCACGCCGTCCGCCAAGCCCTCCGCCTCGCCGTCGCCCTCGGCCGGCAAGGAAGCGGACAAGACACCCGAGGCCACGCCGTCCGGCACCGCCTCGAAGACCGACGAGCCCTCCGGCTCCGCGACCCCGTCGCCGTCGGCCTCCGAGGAGAACAAGGACGACGGGGGTCTGCTGGGCGGGATCGGCGATGCGCTCGGCGGTCTCCTCGGCGGGGGCTCGTCGGACGACGACAAGGCGTCCGCCTCGCCGAGCCCGACCCCCTCCACCTCGTCGTCGCCGTCCCCGTCGCAGGAGTCCACGTCCGACGATGCGGCCAAGGACACCGCATCCTCCGACGGCAAGACCACCAACCCGGTCAAGGACACCGTCGACGGCCTCACGGACGGGGCCAAGAGGGCCGGTGACCTCAAGAACGGGTCGAAGACGGTCAACGACACCGTGCACGGCGCGGTGGGCACGGCCGACAACGCCCTGCCCGGCGGCGGTCTTGACGGCAAGGACGCCGACGGCAAGAAGTCGTACCCCTGCGTCGTGGAGAACAAGCAGAAGGGCAAGGACGAGCAGACGCCCGTCACCCTGCCCGACGACCCCTGGCACCTGGAGTCCAGCGGTCTCACCCTGCGCGGTCTCAACTACGAGGGCGTCGTCAACGTCACCACGCAGAACGGCCACACCAAGCAGGCCCTGAAGTTCACCGCGGACAGCGTGGACATCGGCGACCTGCACCAGATCGTGGACGACAAGGCGTCCGGCAAGCACTACCACGTCCGGTCGACGCCGCACTCCAAGTCCACGATCCGCGGCGGCAAGGTGACCATGTACACCGAGCGGCTGCAGGCCAACCTCTTCGGGCTGATCCCGATCGTCTTCGATCCGGAGCACCCGCCGCCGCTGAACATCTCCTACGCGTACTTCACCAAGGTGAAGCTCGACCAGGCGGGCCAGTTCGGCGGGAACCTCACCGTCCCGGGCATGAACGTGTCCATCGAGGACTGACCGGGAACACCGCCCGGCCGGAACTTTCCGGGAGCCGCGGAAACGGCGGTGGGCCGCCCCTCCAGGAGGGGCGGCCCACCGCCGTTTCGTCGTACGGGAGCGTCAGGCGCGCCCGCCGCCGAGGTGGTGCACCCGGACCATGTTGGTGGTGCCGGGGACGCCGGGGGGCGAACCGGCGGTGATGATCATGGTGTCGCCCTCGCTGTAGCGCTGGAGCTTGAGCAGCTCGGCGTCCACCAGGTCGACCATGGCGTCGGTGTTGTCGACGTGCTCCACCACGAAGCTGTCCACGCCCCAGCTCAGCGTGAGCTGGTTGCGGGTGGAGACGTCGGTGGTGAAGGCCAGGATCGGCTGGACCGCGCGGTAGCGGGACAGCCGGCGGGCGGTGTCACCGGACTTGGTGAAGGCCACCAGCGCCTTGCCGTTGAGGAAGTCGGCCATCTCGGCGGCCGCCCGGGCCACCGAACCGCCCTGCGTGCGCGGCTTCTTGCCGGGCACCAGCGGCTGCAGGCCCTTGGACAGCAGCTCCTCCTCGGCCGCCTCGACGATCTTGGACATCGTCTTGACGGTCTCGATCGGGTACTGGCCGACCGAGGACTCCGCGGAGAGCATGACCGCGTCGGCGCCGTCGAGGATGGCGTTGGCGACGTCGGACGCCTCGGCGCGGGTCGGCCGGGAGTTGGTGATCATCGACTCCATCATCTGGGTCGCGACGATCACCGGCTTGGCGTTCCGGCGGCACAGCTCGATGAGCCGCTTCTGCACCATCGGGACCTTCTCCAGCGGGTACTCCACCGCCAGGTCGCCACGGGCCACCATGACCGCGTCGAAGGCCAGCACGACCTCCTCCATGTTGGCCACCGCCTGCGGCTTCTCCACCTTGGCGACGACCGGCACCCGGCGGCCCACCTCGTCCATGACGCGGTGCACGTCCTGGACGTCCTTGGCGTCCCGGACGAAGGACAGCGCGACCATGTCGCAGCCCAGCCTCAGGGCGAACTTCAGGTCCTCGATGTCCTTCTCGGACAGCGCGGGGACGTTCACCGCGGCGCCGGGCAGGTTGATGCCCTTGTGGTCGGAGATGACCCCGCCCTCGATGACGATGGTGCGCACCCGCGGGCCGTCGACCTCGACGACCTGGAGCGCGACGTTGCCGTCGTTGATCAGGACCGGGTCGCCCTTGGAGACGTCGCCGGGCAGGCCCTTGTAGGTCGTGCCGCAGATGGTCTTGTCACCGGGGACGTCCTCGGTGGTGATGACGAACTCGTCGCCGCGCACCAGCTCCACCGGGCCGTCGGCGAAGGTCTCCAGACGGATCTTGGGGCCCTGGAGGTCGGCCAGCACGCCGATGGCGCGGCCGGTCTCCTCCTGGGCCTTGCGGAGTCGGTGGTACCGCTCCTCGTGCTCCGAGTGGGTCCCGTGGCTCATGTTGAAACGGGCCACATTCATACCGGCCTCGATCAGCGTCTTCAGCTGCTCGAAGGAGTCGACGGCGGGGCCCAGGGTGCAGACGATTTTGGAACGGCGCATGGCTTGGATCCTATCGGTTTGTTTCAGAGCGGAATATTCCGGTAGGTGAAAACACCAACGTCTAGGCGTTGACCAGGGCGTATGTCTGCTGGGCGATCTCCAGTTCCTCATCGGTGGGCACCACGGCGACGGCGACCCGGGCGTACTCGGGCGAGATCAGCCGCGGCTCGCCGGAGCGTTCGGCGTTCAGCGAGGCGTCCACGGCCAGGCCCAGCTCTTCCAGGCCCGCGACGGCGGCCTCGCGCACCGGGGCGGCGTTCTCCCCGACGCCCGCGGTGAAGGCCACCGCGTCGACCTTGCCGAGCACCGCGCTGTAGGCGCCGATGTACTTCTTCAGCCGGTGGATGTAGACGTCGAAGGCGAGCCGGGCCCGCTCGTCGCCCTCGTCGATCCGGCGGCGGATCTCCCGCATGTCGTTGTCGCCGCACAGCCCGACCAGCCCGCTCTTCTTGTTGAGCAGCTCGTCGATCTCGTCCGTCGACATCCCCGCCACCCGCTTGAGGTGGAAGGTCACCGCCGGGTCGATGTCGCCGGAGCGGGTGCCCATGACCAGGCCCTCCAGCGGCGTCAGGCCCATCGAGGTGTCCACGCAGCGGCCGCCGGCCACCGCCGAGGCGGAGGCGCCGTTGCCCAGGTGCAGCACGATGACGTTGACCTCGGAGGGGTCCTTGCCCAGCAGCTCGGCGGTCTTCCGGGAGACGTACGCGTGCGAGGTGCCGTGGAAGCCGTAGCGGCGGATGCGGTGGGCGTCGGCGGTCGCCACGTCGATGGCGTAACGGGCCGCGTACTCCGGCATGGTGGTGTGGAACGCGGTGTCGAAGACGGCGACCTGCGGCAGGTCGGGACGCAGCGCCCGGGCCGTCCGGATGCCGGTGATGTTCGCCGGGTTGTGCAGCGGGGCGACCGGCACCAGCCGCTCGATCTCCTTGAGCACCGCGTCGTCGATCACGGTCGGTGCGGTGAACTTCAGCCCGCCGTGCACCACCCGGTGCCCGATCGCGGCCAGCTCGGGGGAGTCCAGGCCGAGGCCGTCGGCGGCCAGCTCCGCGGCGACGGCCTTCAGCGCGGCCTCGTGGTCGGCTATCGCGCCCTCGGTCTCCCGCTTCGCGCCGCCCGCCGCCAGCGGGGTGTGCATCAGGCGCGAGGTCTCCTCGCCGATCCGCTCGACGAGTCCGACGGCGAGCCGGGTGCCCGCGGCGGAGCCGTCGGCCGACTCCGCGCCCATGTCGAGCAGTTGGTACTTCACCGACGAGGAGCCGGAGTTGAGGACGAGGACGCGGGTGGCAGTGGCAGACATCTGGAGCTTTCCGGTGGGGTGCGGGGAGGGGCGGGGTTCAGGCGGTGTGGCCGGCGCCGGGCTGGGCGCCCTGCGCCTGGATGGCGGTGATGGCGACGGTGTTGACGATGTCCTGGACCAGGGCACCGCGCGAGAGGTCGTTGACCGGCTTGCGCAGGCCCTGCAGGACCGGGCCGACGGCGACCGCACCGGCCGAGCGCTGCACGGCCTTGTAGGTGTTGTTGCCGGTGTTGAGGTCCGGGAAGATCAGCACGGTCGCCTTGCCGGCCACGTCGGAGTCCGGGAGCTTGGTCCGTGCGACCGCCGCGTCCACCGCCGCGTCGTACTGGATCGGGCCCTCGACCTTGAGGTCCGGGCGGAGCTCGCGGACCAGCTCGGTGGCCTTGCGGACCTTGTCGACGTCCGCGCCGGAGCCGGAGGTGCCGGTGGAGTACGACAGCATCGCGATCCGCGGCTCGACGCCGAACCGGGCCGCGGTGGTGGCCGACTGGATGGCGATGTCGGCCAGCTGCTCGGCGTTCGGGTCCGGGTTGACCGCGCAGTCGCCGTAGACCAGCACCCGGTCGGCCAGGCACATGAAGAACACCGACGAGACGATCTGCGCGTTGGGCTTGGTCTTGATGACCTCGAAGGCCGGGCGGATGGTCGCCGCGGTGGAGTGCACCGCGCCGGAGACCATACCGTCGGCCAGGCCCTCCTGGACCATCAGCGTGCCGAAGTACGAGACGTCGGCGACCACGTCGTAGGCCAGCTCGTAGCTGACGCCCTTGTGGGCGCGCAGCTTCGCGTACAG
The DNA here is from genome assembly GCF_040640655.1 of Streptomyces sp. NPDC021749. Lineage (NCBI taxonomy): Bacteria > Bacillati > Actinomycetota > Actinomycetes > Kitasatosporales > Streptomycetaceae > Streptomyces > Streptomyces sp. NPDC021749. The sequence continues at coordinate 28,092 of NZ_JBFACE010000014.1, forward strand.
CTCGGCGAACCGCTCGCGCAGCTCGGAGGTCTGCGGGTCGATGATCTGGGCGTCCGCCAGGTCGATGGCCAGGTCGGCGGCGCGCTTGCGGATCGCCTCCTCCTCGCCCAGCAGCGTCAGGTCGCACACGTCGCGGCGCAGCAGCACGTCGGCGGCGCGCAGCACCCGCTCCTCGGTGCCCTCGGGCAGGACGACCCGGCGGCGGGCGGAGCGGGAGCGCTCGATCAGCTCGTGCTCGAACATCATCGGGGTGACCCGGCCGGAGCGGGCCACCGAGATCCGGTCGGTCAGCTCGGCGGTGTCCACGTGCCGCTCGAAGAGGCCCAGCGCGGTCTCCGCCTTGCGCGGCGAGGCGGCGTTGAGCTTGCCCTCGATGGCGAACAGCTCGGCGGCGGTCGGGAAGGAGCCGCCCGGTACCGAGACCACCGGGGTGCCGGGGGCGAGCCGGCCGGCCAGCGCCATGATGTCGGGGCCGGGCCGCTCGTCGAGGGTGAGCAGCACACCGGCGATCGGCGGGGCGCCGGCGCTGTGCGCGGCGAGCGAGCCGACGACCAGGTCGGCCCGGTCCCCGGGGGTCACCACGAGGCAGCCGGGGGTGAGGGCCTTGAGGAAGGTCGGCAGCATGGCGCCGCCGAAGACGAAGTCCCGGGCGTCCCGGGCCAGGCCGGAGTCGTCGCCCAGGAGTATCTCGGCGCCCAGGGTGTGCACGATCTGGGCGACGGTCGGCGCGGAGAGCGAGCCGTCCTCGGGCAGCGCGTAGCAGGGCACCGGCAGCCGGGCGGCGAGCCGCTCGACGACGGCCTCGCGCAGTTCGGGGGCCACCCGGTTGACGATCACGGAGACCACGTCGCAGCCCAGCGACGTCAGGGCGCGGTAGGCGTTGCGGGCCTCGGCGCGGATGGACTCGGCCTCCTGGCCCTGGCCGCCGACGACGGCGATCAGCGAGGCGCCGAATTCGTTGGCGAGCCGGGCGTTCAGGCTCAGTTCGTCCGGCAGGCTGGTGCCGGCGTAGTCCGAGCCGAGGACCAGGACGTACTCGTAGTCGCGGGCCACGGCGTGGAAGCGGTCGACGAGCCGGGAGACCAGTTCGTCGGTGCCGCGCTCGGCCTGGAGCGCGGCGGCCTCGTCGTAGCCGATGCCGTATACGGTGTCGGGGGACTGGGCGAGTCGGTAGCGGGCCCGCAGCAGGTCGAAGAGGCGGTCCGGTCCGTCGTGGACCAGCGGGCGGAAGACCCCCACCCGGTCGACATGGCGGGTCAGGAGCTCCATGACTCCCAGCTCGACGACCTGGCGGCCGTCGCCGCGGTCGATACCGGTCACGTATACGCTGCGCGTCACGCGTGCTCTCCGATCCATTCCGTTGGTCGCAAGGTCAAATTTGGCCGTTATGGTGGGCTTGCCCCTCTTGACAATACCTGCGCGTGTGGCTAGGTCGCTCTTCCAGTTTCCCTTGAGGGGGCCGGGCGGGGACAGTAGGGGTGGGGTCGATGTGGGAGGCCGGGACCCGTCGGGCCCGTGAAACAATCGGACCGGCTCAGGAACCCACAGCGAGCACAGGAGACACAGCACGATGCGTATCGGAGTCCTCACCGCAGGCGGCGACTGCCCCGGCCTGAACGCTGTGATCCGGTCCGTCGTCCACCGCGCCCTCACCGGCCACGGCGACGAGGTCATAGGTTTCGAGGACGGCTTCGCCGGCCTGCTCGACGGCCGCTTCCGCAAGCTGGACCTGGAGGCGGTCAGCGGCATCCTCGCCCGTGGCGGCACCATCCTCGGCTCCTCCCGCCTGGAGCGCGCGCGGCTGCGCGAGGCCTGCGAGGACGCCAAGGACCACTCCAAGGACTACGGCATCGACGTCCTGATCCCGATCGGCGGCGAGGGCACCCTCACCGCGGCCCGGATGCTGTCGGATGCCGGACTGCCCGTCGTCGGCGTGCCCAAAACCATCGACAACGACATCTCCTCCACCGACCGCACCTTCGGCTTCGACACCGCCGTCGGCGTGGCGACCGAGGCCATCGACCGCCTCAAGACCACCGCGGAGTCCCACCAGCGGGTCATGGTCGTCGAGGTGATGGGCCGGCACGCCGGCTGGATCGCGCTGGAGTCCGGGATGGCCGGCGGCGCGCACGCCATCTGCCTGCCCGAGCGGCCCTTCGACCCGGCCGACCTGTGCGCGATGGTCGAGGAGCGGTTCGCCCGCGGCAAGAAGTTCGCGGTCATCTGCGTCGCCGAGGGCGCCCACCCGGCGGCGGGATCCATGGACTACGGCAAGGGCGCCATCGACCAGTTCGGCCACGAGCGCTTCCAGGGCATCGGCACCGCCCTCGCCCGCGAACTGGAGCACCGCCTCGGCAAGGAGGCCCGGCCGGTCATCCTCGGCCACGTCCAGCGCGGCGGCACCCCGACCGCGTACGACCGGGTGCTCGCCACCCGCTTCGGATGGCACGCCGTCGAGGCCGCGCACCGCGGGGACTTCGGCAAGATGACCTCGCTGCGCGGCACGGACATCACGATGGTGCCGCTGGCCGACGCGATCACCGAGCTCAAGACCGTGCCGGAGTGGCGGATGGACGAGGCCGAGTCGGTCTTCTGAGCCGGCCGACGCACCGCACAGGCACGCCACCCACACCGCACGCCACCCACACGGCACCGCACGCACACGGCGGCGCGCCCTCCCCGGCCGGGGAAGGCGCGCCGCCGTGCGTGCGCCGCCTCACTCGGCGCCGATCGCCTCCAGCATGTTCAGCCGGGCCGCCCGGCGGGCCGGCCACAGCGCCGCCAGCACCCCGACGACCAGCGCGATCAGCACGAACAGCGCCAGCCTGCCCCAGGGCAGCACTATCTCGTACGTCGGGAACGACGAGCCGACCAGGCTGCCGCCGGCCCAGGCCAGGAAGATCCCGACCCCGATGCCGAGCACCGCGCCGAACAGCGAGATGACCACCGACTCCAGCCGCACCATCTGCTTGATCCCGGTCCGCGCCAGGCCGATCGCCCGCAGCAGCCCGATCTCCCGGGTCCGCTCGAACACCGACATCGCCAGGGTGTTGACCACCCCCACGACCGCGATGATCACGGCCATGCCCAGCAGCCCGTAGACCATGTTGACCACGGTGTCGATCTGGCCGGCGGTCTCCTTGCGGAGGTCGTCCCGGTCCTGGACCTGCAGCAGCGGGCTGTCGCCGAGGGCGTGCCGGATCTCCTTCGCCAGCGCGGTGGAGCCGCCGCCCGCCGCCTTGACCAGCAGTTTCTCGTTCTTGACCGGGGACATGTGCGGGTCGACCAGCGAGAGGTCGCCGAAGGACTCGCCCAGGACCTCGTTGTCCCGGTAGACCGCGGCGACCTTCAGCGTCGCCTTCTTCTTGTCCTGGAACTCGATGCGGACCGTGTCGCCGGCCCGCCAGCCGTGTTCCTTCGCCCCGGTCTGCGAGACGGCGAGGGTGCCGGGCCGGACGTCCGCCAGCGAGCCCTGGGTGAAGGACAGCCGGGTCACCTTGCCGATCTGCGCGAGATCGGTGCCCTGGACGTAGCCGAAGCCCTGATCGCCGCCGGTGGAGAAGCCGGTGCCGCGCAGCGGGGCCATCGCCGTGACGCCCGGCACCGCGGCCACCTTCTTCGACAGCTTCGGGTCCAGACCGACGTATGTCGAGGTCTTGACCTGGTAGTCGGCGGTCAGCCCGGCGCCCGCCATCTTGTCCATGCCGAGCTGCGCCGAGTGACCCACCACCGTCATGCCGGTGATCAGGGTGAGCCCGATCATCAGCGCGGACCCGGTCGCCGCGGTGCGCCGCGGATTGCGCAGCGCGTTCTCCTTGGCCAGCTTCCCGGCGACGCCGAACAGCCGGGTGGTGACCAGCCCGGCCAGCGAGACCAGCGGCCGGGACAGCAGCGGCGCCAGCACGATCACACCGGTCAGGGTCAGCGCCGAACCGGCCATGGCGATCGGCAGGTCGTCACCGCTCTTGAGGGTGGAGACGTACAGCATCACCGCGACGCCCAGCCCGGTGAGCAGCAGACCGAGGGTGTTGCGGAGGACCAGACTGCGCGGGGCGGGCGGCGCCTCGACGGTGCTCAGCGCCTCCACCGGCGCGATCCGCGCCGCCTTCCGGGACGGCAGCCAGGCCGCGAGCACGGTCACCACGACGCCCACGGCCAGCGCGGCCAGCACCGTGTTCGCGCTGATGACCACCGGACCGTCCGGGAAGCCCGCGCCGTTGGCGTTCAGCACCGCGCGCAGACCCACCGCGATCCCCAGCCCCAGTGCGAAGCCGACGACCGAGGAGATCAGGCCCAGCAGCGCCGCCTCGGCGAGCACCGAGCGCACCACCTGGCGGCGCGAAGCGCCCACCGCGCGCAGCAGCGCGATCTCCCGGCTGCGCTGCGAGATCAGCATGGTGAAGGTGTTGGCGATGATGAAGATCCCGACGAACAGGGCGATGCCGGCGAAGGTCAGCAGGGTCTGGCTCAGCGCGCTGTTCTGGTGGGCGATCATCCGGGACTGCTCGGCGGCGAGCGCGCTGCCGCTGGTCGCCTCGGCACGGCCCTTCGGCAGCAGCTCGCGGACCTTCGCGGTCAGCGCCTGCTGATCGGTGCCGGGCGCCGCCGACACGATCAGCTCGTCGAACTGGCCGGGGTGCAGATAGAGCCGCTGTGCGGTGGCGGTGTCGAACAGCGCCAGGCTGCCGCCCGCGGTCACCTGCGGGTCGTCGCTGCGCACGATGCCGACCAGCTTCTTCTTCAGCAACGGCCCGTCGGTGGCGAACCGCACGGTGTCGCCGACACGGACACCGGCCGCCTCGGCGGTGGACTCGGCCAGTGCGATCTCGCCGCCGTTCGCCGGGCCGCGGCCCCGTACGAGCGGGTAGCGGGGGTCCGTGCCGTCCTTGCCCGGGCGGTAGTTGACCGCGCGGTTCTGCCAGCCGTTGCCGACCGGCTGGTCGTCGCGGCCGGCCAGGGTGGCCTGGCCGGTGACGTTCGGCCGTACCGAGGCCACGCCCGGCAGCGCGCGGATCCGGTCCGCCAGCCGGTCGTCGAGGGCGGTGGCCCGCTTGCCGTCCTTGCCGGCGTCGGCGACGGGCGCTTCGGGGTCGGTGGCCTGGACGGAGACGGCCACGTCCTGGAGGTTCTTGGCGGAGGCGTTCTTGACGGCCTCGCCGACGGTGTCGCTGAAGATCAGCGTGCCGGCGACGAAGGCGACGCCGAGCAGCACCGCGAGGGCGGTCATCAGCAGACGGGCTTTGTGCGCAAGGACATTGCGCAGTGCGGTACGGAGCATGGTGGTGGTGTCAGTCCTGGGTCCTGGGGCTCGGCATGCGGAAGGGGCGGGGCGGGCCCGCGTCGGTTCGTCCGGCCCGTGGCTAGCTGGTGCGGCCCTTGGCGTCGAACAGCCGCATCCGGTCGAGCACCGCGTCCGCGGTCGGTTCGTGCAGCTCCTCGACGATCCGGCCGTCGGCCAGGAAGACCACCCGGTCCGCATAGCCGGCCGCGACCGGGTCGTGGGTGACCATCACCACCGTCTGGTCCATCGCCCGCACCGACTCGCGCAGGAAACCCAGGACTTCGGCGCCCGAACGGGAGTCGAGGTTGCCGGTCGGCTCGTCGGCGAAGATGATCTCCGGCCGGGCGGCCAGCGCCCGGGCCACCGCGACCCGCTGCTGCTGGCCGCCGGAAAGCTGGGACGGCCGGTGCGCCAGCCGCCCGCCCAGTCCGACGGTCTCGATGACCGCGTTGAGCCACTCCCGGTCGGGCTTGCGGCCCGCGATGTCCATCGGCAGCGTGATGTTCTCCAGCGCGGTCAGCGTGGGCAGCAGGTTGAACGCCTGGAAGACGAAGCCGATCTTGTCGCGGCGCAGCCGGGTCAGCTGCTTGTCGTTCAACGAGCCCAGCTCGACGTCCCCGATCCGGGCCGAGCCGCCGGATATCTTGTCCAGCCCCGCCATGCAGTGCATCAGCGTCGACTTGCCGGAGCCGGACGGGCCCATGATCGCGGTGAACCGGGCCTTGCCGAAGTCCACGGAGACGGAGTCCAGCGCCACCACCCGGGTCTCCCCGTGGCCGTAGACCTTGCTCAGGTCCGTTGCGCGGGCGGCGACGGCGCCGGTGGCGCGGGTGGGGGCGGATGAGCCGGGAAGGCCCGGGAAGGCGGCCGGGTGGGACACGGGAACTCCTGGAAGGGGACGGGAAGATCGACCTCCCCATTCTCGAAGGCGCAGGTCAGGGTGGGCGTCGGCCCCAGGGACCGAAAGTCGGGCCGATCGGAAGAGTGACGCCGGCCTCCCGTGTCCACCTCTGGGGGGACGGCCGTACGACCTGGGACCGACGGGATCCCCCTCAAGGGTTGCCCGCGCGATCCGGCCTCCTCGGTACCGCGTGCGCTCCCGGACCGGTGCCGCACACGGTCAGCGCGGAGCGCCGGCCCGGGCCCAGAATTCGGTGAGGATCTCGTCGAGGAAGGCCCGCCCCGCCTCGCCCGACTCCCCGGTCCCGTCGCCGCCGCCCCAGTTGAGCGTGGCCGCCATCGACGCCTGGTAGTCGGCGTGCAGCGCCTGCAGGACCTCCTGGATGCGCTGCTTGGGCAGCGGGACGAGCTTGCCGACCGGCCGGACGTACGCCTGCCAGCGGGTGGTGGCCGCGCTGGTCAGCAGCTCGGAGAGCTTGGCGTCCCGGCCGGTGAACCGGAGCAGTGCGGGCAGCGGCAGGTCCAGGGCCTCGGCCAGCGCGGCGGCCTGCCGGTCATTGCCGCCCCACTTCCCGCCGGCCTCCAGGCGTTCGTAGGCGGCCGGGTCCATGCCGATGCGCCGGGCGAGCGCGTCCGGTGCCAGCGCGGCGGCGAGCCGGTACTCGCGCAGGGTGCCGGGGGCGCCCAGCAGTTCGCCGGGCGCGCACCACAGGGCACCGGCGAGTGCGGTCAGTTCGGATTCCGTAGGAGCGCTTTCCCCTCCTTCCCAGGACATCACCGTGGCCGGGGAGACCGGAATTCCAAAAGCGGCGCGAATTCCGTAGGCGACATGTGCAGGGGTCATGCCGAGGGCCTCGCGGAACCGGCGGGCGGCGGTGGCGTCGAAAGGGGGCCTGCGCGGCTCCCCGGCGTGCGTGTTCACTGGCACACGGTAAGTGACGATGTGGCTTCGCACCTATGGTGCGGAAACCCAAGGATGAAGGTCGTAGGAACATCCTAGCCGGCCGGCTTTTCTCGGCCAGGACGTGAAGATTTCCGGCCGATCGATGGCTCACCAGCGCCGATCGTCCCACCGCTCCCGCACTACCCCTTCACGGCGCCGCCCAGTGCGAAACCCCCGCCGAGTCGCCGGGAAATGAGGACGTACAGCAGCACGACCGGTGCCGAGTAAAGGAGGGAAAAGGCCGCGAGTTCGCCGAACGCGATGGCTCCGTAATTGCCGAAGAAATTGAAAATGCTGACCGAGGCGGGCAGTTCCTCCGGGGAGAGCAGCAGCATGAACGGCACGAAGAAGTTGCCCCACATCATGATGAAGGTGTAGATCGCGACCACCGCGAGGCCGGGCCCCATCAGCGGCAGGATCACCCGCAGCAGGGTCTGCCGCCAGGACGCCCCGTCCGTCCACGCCGCCTCCTCCAGCGCCCGCGGCACCCCGTCCATGAAGTTCTTCATCAGCCAGACGGCGAACGGGAGTTGGGCAGCGGCCAGGAAGAGCGCGGTGCCGTAGCGGGTGTCGATCAGGTTGATCTGCACGAACAGCCCGTACACCGGGACCATCACCGCGGTGATCGGCAGACACGTCGAGAACAGGATCGTCAGCAGGTACGGCCGGGCGAAGCGGGAGCGGAAGCGGGACAGCGGATAGGCGGCCATGGCCGCGCAGACCACCGTGAGCAGGGTGGCGCCGCCGCAGATCAGCAGGCTGTTGAGCATCGGCGTGAAGGTGATCTCGTCGGTCAGCACGGCCGAGAAGTTCCCCAGCGTCGGGGACGCGGGCGGCCGCACCCGCAGCGTGGCGTGCGCGTCCAGCGACGCCAGCACCAGCCACAGCAGCGGAACGGCGAACGCCACCGCGACGACCAGCAGCCCGGCATCGGCGGCCAGCCGGCGGGCGATCCGCCGGGGGAGGGGCAGGGGCACGGCGTCAGACCTCCTCGCGCATCAGGCGCAGCCAGCCGGCCGCGAACACCGCGCCCACCAGCAGCAACAGCAACGCCACCGCGGTGCCGTAGCCGATCAGCGACTTCAGGAACGCCTGGTCGTACATGAACACCGGCAGCGTCTGGCTGCGGTTGCCCGGGCCGCCCCGGGTCATCGCCCAGATCAGCCCGAAGACGGAGAGCGTCTGCAGGGTGTTGAGCATCAGGTTCGTGCCGATGGAGCGGCGGATCATCGGCAGCGTGATGTGCCACAGCCGGCGCAGCCCGCCCGCGCCGTCCACCTCCGCGGACTCGCTGACCTCCGGCGGGATCCCGGACAGCGCCGCGGAGTAGATCAGCATCGAGAACGCCGTTCCGCGCCAGACGTTGGCGCACGACACCGCCAGGATCGGCAGCGTGAACAGCCAGTCCTGGGCGGGCAGATGGAGCCAGGAGAGCACCGCGTTCAAGGTGCCGCGCCGCGCGAAGAACGTGTACAGCAGGAAGCCGGCGACGATCTCCGGGAGCACCCAGGCGGTGATCACCACGGCGCCGGTCAGCATCCGCACGGGACGCGAGGCGCGCCGCATCAGACCGGCCAGCGCCAGCCCGAGGGTGTTCTGCCCGACGATCGACGAGACCACCGTGAACACCAGCGTCAGCACCACCGCGTTGCGGAACCCCGGATCGCCGAACGCCCGCCGGAAGTTGGCCAGGCCCACGAAGGACGCCGACTCCTGGCCGGTCAGCTGGGTGTCGGTGAAGGCGAGGCAGACGCAGTAGGCGATCGGGCCGGCCAGGAAGAGCAGCAGCAGGACGGTGGCCGGGAGCAGCGGCGACCAGCGCAGCAGACGGGTGCGGACCGGGACGGGGCGCGGTGTGCGGGCCGGGGCGGCGGCCCGGGTGCCGGCGACGGTGCCGGTCATGGCCGGGCGACGGTCCGGCCGTCCACGATCGACGCAAGGCCCTCGTCGTAGTCCTTGGCCGCCTCGGCCGGGGAGGAGTCATCGGCGGTGACCGCCTCCATCGCCTCCCCGATCGCCGCGGCGACCTTCGGGTACTCGGGCAGCGCGGGCCGGAAGTGGCTGACCTTCACCAGCGAGGTGAAGAAGCCGATGCCGGGCACGGACCTCCGGTACCGCGGATCGGCCGCGACGTCCTTCCGCACGGTGATCTGCGCACCCCGTACGCACCACTCCAGCGCGTTCGCCCTCGACTGCAACGTCTGGATCAACTTCCAGGCCAGCTCGGGCTGTTGGGCCCGCTGCGGGACGGACCAGGTCCAGCCGCCGGCCAGGCTCACCGTGCCCGGCGGTTCGCCGTTCCGGGTGGGGAACGGCGCCTGGCCCAGCGTCGTCGACCACTCGGGCCAGGGGTTGCCGCCGCCGGTCTTCTGCCACTGCTGGCCCAGCCACGAGCCGTCCAGGTCGATCGCCAGCTTCTCCTCCGGGAGCAGTTCGGCGGCCACGTTCGTCTGGATGTTGGGGCTGAGGGCGTCGGAGACGTCGGGGCCGAGCTTCTCCTTGTAGACGGTGTCGATGAAGGCCAGGCTGTCCCGGAAGCCCCGGCTGCCGGTGACCCACTTCTTGGCTTCCGGGGCGTACAGCGGGTCCTTCCCGGTGCCGTACAGCAGCATCTCGAAGCCCTGCATCACGGCCGCCTCGCCGGCGCCCTTGCCGGTGAAGACGTTCAGCGGGATCACCCCGGGGACCTTCTTCTTGATCGTCCGGGCCGCGGCCAGCACCTCGTCCCAGGTCCTCGGCCGCCAGTCCGCCGGCAGGCCGGCCCGGCGGAAGATCTTCTTGTTGAACCACAGCCCGCGGGTGTCCGTACCGTCCGGGACGCCATACGTCTTCCCGTCCTGCCCCCGGGCCGCGGCCTTCGCGGACGGCTCGAACTGCCGCCAGTCGGACCAGGAGCCGACCTGGGCGTCCAGCGGCCGCAGCAGCCCCGCCTTGATGTCGGAGTTGACCAGGAAGGTGTCCTCGTAGACCAGGTCCGGGGCGGTCCGGGGGGAACGCATCATCTGCTGGATCTTGGCGTAGTAGTCGTTCTCCGACGCCTGGATCGGGATCAGCCGGACCTTCTTGCCCGGGTTGTCCTTCTCGAACGTCCGGGCCACCAGGCGGAGGTAGTCGTCCCGGACCGTGACCTTGGCGTTGGTGTCCTTGATGAAGGCGACCTTGACGGTGTCCTTGTCGCTCCCGGGCCCGCCGCCGCAGCCGGTGAGCGTCCCGGCCGCGACGACGGCGGCGGCGAGCAGAATCAGCGGAGCGGTGGGGCGCACGGCAGACCTCCTGCGGGACCACGGTCAACTCACCACGGGTTGCTGCCCGCTGAACGTAAGTCACCGGTCACGGTCGGTCAATGGCCCGACCAGCGATACCGCAACTCGGGCCGGCCGACCTGGCCGTACTGCGGCGCGCGGACCGCCCGGCCGCCGTCCACCAGGTGCTCCAGATAGCGGCGCGCGGTGATCCGGGAAATGCCCACGTCGGCGGCGGCCTCGGCCGCGGTCAGCCCGCGCTCGGCGGCCCGCAGCACATCGGTCACCGCCCGCAGGGTGGCCGAGGTCAGCCCCTTGGGCAGCGCGGCCGGCCGCGGGGCGCGCAGCGCGGCGATCGCCCGGTCCACCTCGTCCTGCCCGCTGGCCTCCCCGCTCGTGGCGCGGAACTCGGCGTACCGGGTGAGCCGGTCCCGCAGCGTGGCGAAGGTGAACGGCTTCAGCACGTACTGCACCACGCCCAGCGAGACGACCTCCCGGACCATCGCCAGATCGCGGGCCGAGGTGACCGCGATGATGTCGGCGGCGTGACCGGCCGCGCGCAGCGTCCGCACCAGCTGCAGGCCGTGCCCGTCGGGCAGATACAGGTCCAGCAGCAGCAGATCGACCGGGTGCTGGTCGAGGTGGCGGCGGGCGTCGGCCATGGAGTGCGCGGTGCCGGACACGGTGAAGCCGGGCACCCGCCCGACGTAGAGGGCGTGCGCATCGGCGGCCACCGGATCGTCCTCGACGACCAGCACCCGGATGCCGGAGGGTCTCACCGCCACCCACCTCCCTCGGCCGGGCCGGCCGGCCCGGACGTCCTGTTCACGGCGTCGCCTCCGTCCGCAGCGGCAGCCGTACGGTGAACCGCGCGCCGCCCTCCGCCGCCCGGTCCAGGGTCACCGTGCCGCCGTTGCGCCGCACCGCCTGCTGCACCAGGGCCAGCCCCAGCCCACGGCCGGCCGCGCCCTGCTTGGTGCTCCAGCCCCGCCGGAAGATCTCCTCGGCGGCCGCCGCGGCCACCCCCGGCCCGTTGTCCGCCACCCGCACCACCAGCTCGCCGCCGTCCGCACGGGCGGTGACCCGCACCTGCGGCGGCTCGCCCGGGGCGTGCTCCGGGGTCGGGGCCGCGGCGTCGATGGCGTTGTCGAGGAGGTTGCCCAGCACCGTCACCAGATCCCGGGCCGGCAGGCCGGGCGGCAGCACCCCGTCGTCGATCCGGCTGTCCGGCGTCAGCGTCAGCTCCACCCCGCGCTCGTTGGCCTGGGCGGCCTTGCCCAGCAGCAGCGCGGCCAGCACCGGCTCCGCGACCGCCCCGACGACCTGGTCGGTCAGTGCCTGCGCCAGCTCCAGCTCGGCGGTGGCGAACTCCACCGCCTCCTCGGCCCGGCCCAGCTCGATCAGCGACACCACGGTGTGCAGCCGGTTGGCGGCCTCGTGCGCCTGCGAGCGCAGCGCCTCCGCGAAGCCCCGCACCGAGTCCAACTCGCCGGAGAGCGCCTGGAGTTCGGTGTGGTCCCGCAGGGTGACGACGCTGCCGCGCTGCTCGCCGCCGGAGACCGGGGCGGAGTTGACCACCAGTACCCGGTCGCGGGTCAGATGCAGTTCGTCGACCCGCGGCCCGGGCTCCCGCAGCGCCTCGGTCAGCGGCTCCGGCAGCCCCAGCTCGGTCACCGCCCGGCCCACCGCGTCCCCGGACAGCCCCAGCAGCTCCCGCCCGCCGTCGTTGATCAGCGCCACCCGGCGCCTCCCGTCGAGCATCAGCAGCCCCTCGCGCACCGCGTGCAACGCGGCCTGGTGGTAGTCGTGCATCCGGCCGAGCTCCTGGGCGTTCATGCCGTGGGTGTGCCGGCGCAGCCGGGCGTTGATCACGTACGTACCCGCACCGCCCAGTACCAGCGCCGCCGCGGCCACCCCGACCACCGCGAGCACCTGTTCCCGCAGCTGCCGGCTGATCGTCTTGATCGTGATCCCCGAGCTGACCAGCGCGGTGATCCGGCCGCCGGCCTGCGGATCGCGGACCGGGGCGACCACCCGTACGGACGGCCCCAGCATCCCCAGGTGCGTCTCCGGGAAGATCCGGCCGTGCAGCGCCGGACCGATGTGCCCCAGGTACTTCCGGCCGATCGCGGACGGCTGCGGATGCGTCCAGCGCGTCCCGTCCGGAGCCATCACCACCACGAAATCCACCCCGGCATCGCGCCGCAGCCGCTCGGTGTACGGCTGGAGCGCCGCCGTCGGGTGCGCGGTGCGGGCCGCTGCCACCACGGCCGGGGAATCAGCCACGGCGGTGGCCGCCGCGGTCGCCTGCCGCCGCGCCGTCTCCTGCGCCTGCCGCCCGGCACTGAGGTACGCGAACACCGCGCAGCCCACGACGACCGCCGCCACCAGCACCACCTGCATGGCGAAGAGCTGCCCGGCCAGACTGCGCGGGCCGCGCAGCCGGCGGGGCGGCCGGGGTCGGGGGAGTCGCATACGGAACAGTCTGCCCGGTCACTTTTACGTGAACGAAATGTACGTAAGGGTGACGGGCGCCACACCGGCCCTGCATAGTCGCCGGGACTCGTTGCGCGCCGGATCCTCCCCCAGTTCCCGAACGGCCCTGGGTGGTGCCCCCACGTCAGGCGCAGGACCGTAGACCTTCAGGAGGCAGCCGTGGCTGCACAGACCCCGTCGTCCGGGGCAACCACCGAGGAAGCCGCGCCGGTGAAGCGGGACCGGACCCACTTCCTCTACATCGCCGTGATCGGGGCGGTGCTGCTCGGCATCATCGTGGGCTTCGCCGCCCCCGGTGTCGCCGTGCAGCTCAAGCCGCTCGGTACCGGGTTCGTGAACCTGATCAAGATGATGATCTCGCCCGTCATCTTCTGCACCATCGTGCTGGGCGTCGGCTCGGTCCGTAAGGCCGCCAAGGTCGGGGCGGTGGGCGGACTGGCCCTCGGCTACTTCATGGTGATGTCCACCGTCGCGCTGGCCATCGGCCTGGTCGTCGGGAACGTCCTGGAGCCCGGCTCCGGGCTGCACCTGACCGAATCCGCACGGCACGCGGGCCACGCGCAGGCCTCGGGCAGCGCCGAATCACTGCCCGACTTCCTGCTCGGCATGATCCCCAAGACGCTGGTCTCGGCCTTCACCCAGGGCGAGGTGCTGCAGACGCTGCTGGTGGCACTGCTGGTCGGCTTCGCCCTGCAGGCGCTGGGTTCGGCGGGCGAGCCGGTGCTGCGCGGCGTCGGGCACCTGCAGAAGCTGGTCTTCCGGGTGCTGGCCATGATCATGTGGGCGGCGCCGGTGGGTGCCTTCGGCGCGATCGCGGCGGTGGTCGGCGAGACCGGTCTGGACGCGCTGAAGTCGCTGGTCATCATCATGGTCGGCTTCTACGTCACCTGTCTGCTGTTCGTGATCGTGGTGCTCGGCGCGCTGCTCCGGCTGGTCGCGGGGATCAACATCTTCCTGCTGCTGAAGTACCTCGCCCGGGAGTTCCTGCTGATCCTGTCGACGTCCTCCTCGGAGTCGGCGCTGCCCCGGCTGATCGCGAAGATGGAGCACCTGGGCGTCAGCAAGCCGGTGGTCGGCATCACCGTCCCGACCGGCTACAGCTTCAACCTGGACGGCACCGCGATCTACCTGACGATGTCCTCGCTGTTCGTGGCCGAGGCGATGGGCAAGCCGCTCTCGCTCGGACAGCAGATCTCGCTGCTGGTCTTCATGATCATCGCGTCCAAGGGGGCCGCCGGCGTCACCGGCGCGGGCCTGGCCACGCTGGCCGGCGGGCTGCAGTCGCACCGCCCCGAACTGGTCGACGGCGTCGGTCTGATCGTCGGCATCGACCGCTTCATGAGCGAGGCCCGGGCGCTGACCAACTTCGCGGGCAACGCGGTCGCCACCGTGCTCGTCGGGACCTGGACCAAGGAGATCGACAAGGCCCGGGCGGCCGAGGTGCTGGCCGGCCGGGTCCCGTTCGACGAGAAGACGCTGGCCGTCGACGCGCACGGCCCGGCCGAGGAGGCGGCGCCGCCCGTCACGGTCGCCGGGCCGCGGGACGGCGGACCGAAGGAGTCCGCCACGGTCTGACGCCCGGCCGCAGGGACCCCCCGCCGCAAAAAGGCAGAGGGACCGGAGGGGCGGGGGGGCGGGGGCCGCGGGCGCCCCCCCCCCCCCGCCCCACGGCCCCCCCCCCGGTCGCCCCCCGGCCCGCCGGCCCCCCCCCCCCCAAACAGGCTGCGCGCGGGGGGGGGGGGCCCGCCCGCCCCCGCCCCCCGCCCCTCCGGCCGTCCACCCAGGCCCTCCGCGGGAATGCCTTGCCTCTGCCTACGCCGGCCGGAGCCAGACCGTGGCCAGCGGCGGCAGGACCAGCGAGACGGAGCCGGTCCGCCCGTTCCAGGCGACGGTCTCGGTCTTCAGCGCACCGGAGTTGGCCACGCCGCTGCCGCCGTAGCGCGGCGCGTCGGTGTTGAGCACCTCGCGCCAGGCCGGGACGTCGTCCGGCACGCCGATCCGGTACCCGTGCCGGACGACCGGCGAGAAGTTGGTGACCGACACCAGCGGGCTGCCGTCGGCCGCGAAACGCAGGAACGAGAAGACGTTGTCCTCGCTCGCGTCGCCGTCGATCCACTGGAAGCCGGCCGGTTCGGTGTCCCGCTCCCACAGTGCCGGGGTCGCGGTGTAGTGCCGGTTCAGCTCCCGGACCAGATCGCGGACGCCCCGGTGGTCCGGCTCGGCCTCGTACGACGGGTCGAGCAGCCACCAGTCCGGGCCGTGGCTCTCCGCCCACTCCGCGCCCTGCGCGAACTCCTGCCCCATGAAGAGCAGTTGCTTGCCCGGGTGGGCCCACATGAAGCCCAGGTACGCCCGGTGGTTGGCGCGCTGCTGCCACCAGTCCCCGGGCATCTTCGACACCAGCGCCTGTTTGCCGTGCACCACCTCGTCGTGCGAGATCGGCAGCACGTAGTTCTCGGAGTAGGCGTAGATCATCGAGAAGGTCATCTCGCCGTGGTGGTACTTGCGGTGCACCGGCTCCTTGGAGACGTAGCCGAGCGAGTCGTGCATCCAGCCCATGTTCCACTTCAGGCCGAAGCCCAGACCGCCGAAGCCGCCGGGCCCGACGTGGTGGGTGGCGCGGGTGACGCCGTCCCAGGCGGTGGACTCCTCGGCGATGGTGACGACACCGGGGCAGCGGCGGTAGACCGTGGCGTTCATCTCCTGGAGGAAGGCCACCGCGTCGAGGTTCTCCCGGCCGCCGTGGACGTTCGGCGTCCAGCCGCCGTCCTCGCGGGAGTAGTCGAGGTAGAGCATCGAGGCGACCGCGTCCACGCGCAGCCCGTCGATGTGGAACTCCTCGCACCAGTACACCGCGTTGGCCACCAGGAAGTTCCGCACCTCGGTGCGGCCGTAGTCGAATTCCAGGGTGCCCCAGTCGGGGTGCGCGGCCCGGGACGGGTCCTGCGGTTCGTACAGCGGACGCCCGTCGAACTCGGCCAGTGCCCAGTCGTCGCGCGGGAAGTGCGCCGGCACCCAGTCCATCAGGACGCCGATGCCCGCCCGGTGCAGGGCGTCGATCAGGAACTTGAAGTCGTCCGGGGTGCCCATCCTGGCCGTGGGCGCGTAGAAGCCGGTCACCTGGTATCCCCAGGAGCCGCCGAAGGGGTGCTCGGCGACCGGCATGAACTCGACGTGGGTGAAGCCCAGGTCCTTGACGTAGGCGGGCAGCTGCGCGGCGAGCTGCCGATAGGTCAGACCCGGGCGCCAGGACGGCAGGTGCACCTCGTAGACGGAGAACGGCGCCTGGTGGACGGGCCGTCGGCCGCGGTGCGCCATCCAGTCGTCGTCCTGCCAGCGGTGCCGCGAGGTGTGCACGACCGAGGCGGTGGCCGGCGGGCACTCGGTCCGCCGGGCCATCGGGTCGGCCCGCACCGTCCGCGAGCCGTCCGGCCGGGTGATCTCGAACTTGTACAGCTCGCCCTCGCCGAGGCCGGGCAGGAACAGCTCCCAGACGCCGGAGGACCCCAGCGACCGCATCGGGTGGCCGGTGCCGTCCCAGTAGTTGAAGTTGCCGACGACGCGGACGCCCTGCGCGTTCGGGGCCCAGACGGTGAAACGGGTGCCGGTCACGCCCTGGTGGTCCATGACGTGGGCGCCCAGCGCCTGCCAGAGCTGCTCGTGCCGGCCCTCGCCGAACAGATGCAGGTCGAGTTCGCCCAGCGCCGGCAGGAAGCGGTACGGGTCGGGCACGGTCACGGTGCTCTCGCCGTAGTCGACCAGCAACCGGTACTCCGGGGCGGTGCGCAGCGGCAGCACACCGGCGAACAGCCCGTCGCCCTCGGAGTGCAGTGCGGCGCGCAGCCCGTCCGCGACGACGGTCACCCCGCTCGCGAACGGCCGCAGCGTACGGATCAGCAGCCCGCCGCGCACGGGGTGGGCGCCGAGCAGGGCGTGCGGGTCGTGGTGCGCACCGGCCAGCAGCCGGCCGCGGTCCTCGTCCGACAGCGGGGCGGCGACCCGCACGCCGTGGCCGCCGGTGCCGGGCCGCGGCGCCGTACCGGCCGCGGTCCCGGCCGGCCGGGCGGGGGCGGCGGCCGCCTCCCGGGGCGCGGGCGGCCGGGTGCCGGACGCCGGGGCGCCGCGGCTGCCGGGTGCGGCGGCCCCGGTCGCGCTCTCGGCGGTCGCGTCGGGCGTGGACGCGGGGTCGGGAGGGGTGGGGCGGGGCGGCGGTGGGGCGGCGGTCACGGGCGGGGCCTCCTCGGGGGCGGTGCGTCGGCGGTGCGTCGGGGCGTCGGCGGGCGGGACGGGGGTCGCGTCATCGGCTCGGGGGCGGGGGTCAGAGCGGGCCGGTCCCGTCCACGCCCACGGCCGGTTCGCCGCCCGCCGCCAGCCGCCGGACGGCGGCCATCGGGACGGACAGCCAGTCGGGCCGGTGCCGGGCCTCGTAGAGCACCTCGTAGACCGCCTTGTCGGTCTCGTAGGCCCGCATCAGCTCGGGCGCGGAACGCGGATCGAGCCCGCCGGCCTCGGCGTAGCCCAGGCAGTACGCGGCCCGGGTGCGCCGGGCCCACTCCAGCGCCCAGGGGTCCGCGCCGGCCGGTCCGCTGCGCGCCGCGTAGTCGAAGGAGCGCAGCATCGCCGCGACGTCCCGCACCGCGGGCTGCAGCTTGCGCCGCTCGGCCAGCGGACGGGCCGGTTCGCCCTCGAAGTCGATCAGCGACCAGCGGCCCTCGTCGGCGGACCGCAGCGTCTGGCCCAGGTGCAGGTCGCCGTGGATGCGCTGGGCGGCCCAGCTGCGGCCGTCGTGCCCGACGGCGGCCAGCGCGTCGAAGGCGGTGCGCAGCCGCGCGCGGTAGGGCTGGAGCACGGGTACGGCCCGGGCGGTGGCCTCCAGCCGCTCGATCATCTGCGCCGCGATCAGGTCGAGCTGGGGGCGGCGCAGCTCGGTGGTCGGCAGGGTCTGGGCCAGCGCGGTGTGCACCTCCGCGGTGGCGTGCCCGAGCGCCCGGGCCGACCCGGTGAAGTCGGCGCGGACGGCCAGCGCGTTGAGCGCCAGCTGCCAGCCGTCCGCCGAGCCCGGCAGGAAGGGCTGGAGCACGCCCAGTGTGGTCGCCTCGCCGTTCTCCTCGGCGAGAGCCGACTCGAACCACGCGGCCGGCGCCGGGACCCGGGCGCACTTGGCGTCGGCCAGTGCCCGGGGCAGTTCCAGATCGGGGTTGATGCCCGGCTCGATCCGCCGGAAGACCTTCAGGATGAACGAATCTCCGTACACGATCGAGGAGTTGGACTGCTCGACGGCGATCGGCCGGGCCGGGAGCCCGGAGGGGATGTCCGCGTCGGGTTCGCGGCAGAAGCGCAGGCCCCCCAGCCGCCCGGGGATCCGCAGCCGTTCCAGCAGCAGCCCGCAGAGCCGGTTGTCCAGCAGGGCGTCGTAGACCACCCGGCCGCGCAGCGGGCCGCCGCCGGGCCGGCCGATCACCGCCGGCGCCAGCTGGGGCGGCGGCGCCGGATGCACCCCGAGCAGCAGCTGGTAGCGGTCCCCGCCGGCCGGTGTACGGCTCGGCGGGGAGCTCTGCTGGGCCCGGACGAGCAGTTGCAGCAGCCCGGGCGAGGTGCCGTCGCCGGTGCACGGCAGCAGCTCGGTCGCGGACAGCAGGGCGAAGCCGGTGAGCAGCCGCCCCTTGCCGGCGAACCAGCGCTGGCGGGGAACCCATTCGGCGAGCAGCGGCGCCAGCGAGGAGAGCAGATCGGGGGCGGTGACGAGCGGACGGTGGTCAGGGGTGTTACGGGTGGCACGGGTCGGGGCGGTGTCCGACATGGCGTCGCGTCCTTTCCCCGGGCACACGACAGGTAGGGCAAAGTGTCCCGGAATACGGCCTTGACTGTGCGGTGGCGCGGTGGCGGTACCCCCGGACGGAGGGTGTGAAGATCCTCCCGGCGGGGGTGTCGGGATCGTCCGTACGGCAGCGGTCGTTCCGGTGCGCGTGTCCGCTGCGCGGCGGTCCCCCGCGAACCGGGGGCCGCCGAGGGCTCACCCGGCCCGTGCGGTAGTAGGGAGACTGCCCGAGTGAAAGGTCAGAAAACGCCCGTACGCGGTATACGGCCGCGTACGGGCGGGATGCTCGGCCCGTGCCCGGTCAGGGCCGGGGCACTAGGTGGCGTTCCTGCGCAGCCGGAACCAGTAGAAGCCGTGGCCCGCGAGGGTGAGCAGGTACGGCAGTTCCCCGATGGCCGGGAAGCGGACGCCGCCGATGAGTTCCACCGGATGACGGCCGCTGAACGCCCGCAGGTCCAGCTCGGTCGGCTGGGCGAAGCGGGAGAAGTTGTGGACGCACAGCACCAGGTCGTCGTCGGCGCCGCCGGTGCCCGGCGAGGCCCGCAGGAAGGCCAGCACCGCCGGATTGGTGGAGGGCAGCTCGGTGTAGCTGCCGAGGCCGAACGCCGGATTCTGCTTGCGGATCTCGATCATCCGGCGGGTCCAGTGCAGCAGCGAGGACGGCGAACTCATCGCGGCCTCGACGTTGGTGACCTGGTAGCCGTAGACCGGGTCCATGATGGTCGGCAGGAACAGCCGGCCCGGGTCGCAGGAGGAGAACCCGGCGTTGCGGTCCGGGGTCCACTGCATCGGGGTGCGCACCGCGTCCCGGTCTCCGAGCCAGATGTTGTCGCCCATGCCGATCTCGTCGCCGTAGTAGAGGATCGGCGAGCCGGGCAGCGACAGCAGCAGGGCGGTGAACAGCTCGATCTGGTTGCGGTCGTTGTCGAGCAGCGGGGCCAGCCGGCGGCGGATGCCGATGTTGGCCCGCATCCGCGGGTCCTTGGCGTACTCCGCGTACATGTAGTCCCGCTCTTCGTCCGTCACCATTTCGAGGGTCAGCTCGTCGTGGTTGCGCAGGAAGATGCCCCACTGGCAGCCGGACGGGATCGCCGGGGTCTTGGCGAGGATTTCCGAGACCGGATAGCGCGATTCGCGGCGCACCGCCATGAAGATGCGCGGCATGACCGGGAAATGGAACGCCATATGGCATTCGTCGCCGCCGACCGCGTAGTCACCGAAGTAGTCGACGACGTCCTCCGGCCACTGGTTGGCCTCGGCCAGCAGCACGGTGTCCGGGTAGTGCTTGTCGATCTCGGCCCGGACCCGCTTGAGGAAGGCGTGCGAGGCGGGCAGGTTCTCGCAGTTGGTGCCCTCCTCGGCGTAGAGGTACGGCACCGCGTCGAGCCGGAAGCCGTCGATGCCCAGGTCCAGCCAGAAGCGCAGGGCGGAGATCATCTCCTCCTGGACCGCCGGGTTCTCGTAGTTGAGGTCCGGCTGGTGGGAGAAGAAACGGTGCCAGTAGTACTGCTTGCGGACCGGGTCGAAGGTCCAGTTGGAGGCCTCGGTGTCGACGAAGATGATCCGGGCGTCGGCGTACTGCTTGTCGTCGTCCGCCCAGACGTAATAGTCGCCGTACGGCCCGTTCGGGTCGGTTCGCGATTCCTGGAACCACGGGTGCTGGTCGCTGGTGTGGTTCATCACCATGTCGATGATGACCCGCATACCGCGGTGGTGTGCGGCGTCCACGAATTCCACGAAATCCGCCAGATCGCCGAATTCGGGAAGCACCGCGGTGTAGTCGGCGACGTCGTAACCGCCGTCCCGCAGCGGCGATTTGAAGAACGGCGGCAGCCAGAGGCAGTCCACCCCCAGCCACTGCAGGTAGTCCAGCTTCGCGGTGAGGCCCTTGAGGTCACCGATGCCGTCGCCGTTGCTGTCCTGGAACGAGCGCACCAGGACTTCGTAGAAGACGGCCCGTTTGAACCAGTCGGGATCGCGGTCCTTCGCCGGGGTGTCCTCGAACGTGTCGGGGACAGGCTCATTGACGATCAATTGGGTGACCCTCCGATCGGTGAGGACGGTCGCAGCGACAGCACATGGGCGGGCGCGAGCGAGCGGCCCGGCTCCAGGCGCACATAGTTGTCCCTGCCCCAGTGGTAGGTATCGCCGGTGAGCTCGTCGCGCACCGGAAAGGACTCGTGCCGGCCGAGGCCGAGTTCCGGCATGTCCAACGACACCGTCGCCTCGTGGGTGTGGTGCGGGTCGAGGTTGACCACCGTGAGCACCGTGTCGGTCCCGTCGCCGTGGCCCGCGCGTTTGGAGAACGCGAGCACGGCGTCGTTGTCCACGGGGTGGAAGTGCAGATTGCGGAGCTGCTGCAGGGCAGGGTGCCGGCGCCGGATGCGGTTGAGGGCGGTGATCAGCGGGGCGATGGTGCGCCCCTCCTTCGCCGCCGCGTCCCAGTCGCGTGGCCTGAGTTGGTATTTCTCCGAGTTGAGGTACTCCTCGCTGCCTTCGCGTACCGGCGTCGACTCGCAGAGCTCGTATCCGGCGTAGACACCCCAGGTGGGGGAGAGGGTGGCGGCCAGCACGGCACGGATCTCGAAGGCGGGTCGGCCGCCCTCCTGGAGGTAGGCGTGCAGGATGTCCGGGGTGTTGACGAAGAAGTTGGGCCGCAGATAGGCGGCGGACTCGCCGGACAGCTCGGTGAGGTACTCGGTCAGCTCCTGCTTGGTGGTGCGCCAGGTGAAGTACGTGTACGACTGCTGGAAGCCGATCTGCGCGAGGGTGTGCACCATGGCCGGGCGGGTGAACGCCTCGGCGAGGAAGAGCACGTCCGGATCGGTGCGGTTGATGTCGCCGATGACCTTCTCCCAGAACGCCACCGGTTTGGTGTGCGGATTGTCCACCCGGAAGATCCGTACGCCCTTGCCCATCCAGAAGCGCAGCAGCCGCTCGGTCTCGCGGACCAGCCCGCGGAAGTCGGCGTCGAAGGCGAGCGGATAGATGTCCTGGTACTTCTTCGGCGGGTTCTCGGCGTACGCGATCGAGCCGTCGGAGCGGTGGTGGAACCACTGCGGGTGCAGGGTGACCCAGGGGTGGTCCGGCGAGCACTGCAGCGCGAAGTCCAGGGCGACCTCCATCCGCAGGTCGCGGGCGGTGCGCACGAAGTGCTCGAAGTCCTCGAAGGTGCCCAGATCGGGGTGGAGTGCGTCGTGTCCGCCGGCCGCCGAGCCGATCGCCCAGGGGGAGCCGACGTCGTCCGGGCCGGCGGACAGGGCGTTGTTGGGGCCCTTGCGGAAGGACGTGCCGATGGGGTGGACGGGCGGGAGGTAGACGACGTCGAAGCCCATGGCGGCCACCGCCGGGAGGCGCTCGGCGGCGGTGCGCAGGGTGCCGCTGACGGCGGTGCCGTCCGGGGTGACGACGGCCCCCTCGGAGCGTGGGAAGAGTTCGTACCACGAGCCGTACAGGGCCCGGCGGCGCTCGACGACCAGCGGCATCGGGCGCGAGACGGTGAGCAGTTCGCGCAGCGGGTGGCGGGCGAGTGCCTCGACGACCTGCGGGGCGAGCGCGGCGGCGAGCCGGGTGGCGGCGGGCAGCTTCGGGTCGCGCAGGGCGTCCACGGCGGCCAGCACCGCCTCCCGGCCGTCGCTCTTGGGGACGTCGGCGGCCGCCCGCTCGTGCAGCTCGGCGCCCTCGGCGAGGACCAGCTCGGTGTCGATGCCCGCCGGGACCTTGATGCCGGCGTGCTTGCGCCAGGTGGCCAGCGGGTCCGACCAGGCCTCGACGGTGAAGGTCCAGCGGCCCTCGATGTCCGGGGTGACCTCGGCGCGCCAGCGGTCGGTGCCGGGTGCCCGTTCCTGCATCGGTGTCCAGGGTCCGCAGCGGCCGGCGGGATTGCGCAGCACCACATTGGCCGCGACCGCGTCATGGCCTTCGCGGAAGACCGTGGCCGAGACCTCGAAGGTCTCGCCCACCACGGCCTTCGCCGGGCGGCGGCCGCAATCGATCTGCGGGCGGATGTCCAGAACAGGGATGCGACCGATCATGGGCTCACCTGGGGCTTGTGATGCTTTGCGGGGTTTTGTCCTTTGTATCCGCTCCGCGGGAGGGGGACCGGGTGCGGGCATGGGGGCTCCTGTCCGCTTCACCCGGCCGGCGGAGGACGCGGCCGACCGGGTGTACCCGATGAGCCTTCCCCCGATCGGCGGACATGAAGTCCGGCGGAACGTGAACAGCTGGTACGTCACCAGGGGCCCGGCGCGGCCTCGCGGGCACGCGGCCACCTGGATGCGGACGGCTGCGGGGCTGGGCGGACACCATCGGCGTTTGCCTCCTCAACTCAGGTGTGATCACAGCGGAGTTGCGGTGTGCGGAGGTACCGGTGTCGCGCCGCGGCCGGTCGGCGCCACACCGCAGCCTCTCTCCAGGACGGATCGCGTACAAGAGCGCCTGAGGGGGTGGAATCGGCCATATCGGGAAACGCGCGGGTAGGGAGGTGCGTGTGACTCCCGTGGAGGCCTAACTTGCCTGCTGTTCGGGCGAGTTGGGGTGGCGTACGGGGTGTGGTCGCGGCCCGGGCCACCCGGACGGGGGAGCGGTGGGGGCTGCGGGACGTCAGCGGTCCCGGCGGTGGACGACGGCCTTCCTGACCAGACGGCCGTCGGCGAAACACAGCTCGTAGGCCGCAACGGTGTCGGGGTCGACGCCGTAGTACGTGCAGGACCAGCCGCGGGGCGGTGCGGGGGTGCCCTCGGGGGGCGCCTCCAGGCGGAAGAACGGCACCAGGCCGTCCACCCGTGTGCGCGGCATGCCCGGACGCAGCCGGTCGTAGCTCGCCCGGTCCAGGACCGCCCAGTCGGTGCTGACCAGGGCGAAGGCGCCCATCAGCACCAGCAGTGCGGCGGTCACCGCGAGCGGCACGGCCACCGTCTGGCGCAGCCGCCGCCGCACCTGGCGCCGCGCCCGGTCCAACTCGCGGGCCGCCGCGGTCGGTTGGGGCGCGGTGCCGGAAGCGGTGAGCGGGCCGCCGGTGAGCGGCAGCCGGGCGGCGACCGTGAAGCCGCCCTCGGGGGTCGGGCCGCTGTGCAGGGCGCCGCCCGCCAGCCGTACCCGCTCGTCCAGGCCGACCAGTCCGCTGCCGCCGGAGACCGCCGCCGGGGCGGGGCCCGGTGGCGGCGCGGCGTTGGTGACGGTGACCCGAAGCTGCCCCTCGTCCCGCTCGATCCGCACCCGGACGGCCGCGCCCGGGGCGTGCTTGGCGGCGTTCGTCAGCGCCTCCTGGACGAGCCGGTGCACGGCGGGTCCGGTCATGCCGGGCAGGCCGGCCGCCCCGGCCTGTTCCGCCCCGTCCGGCCGCTCCGGTCCGCCGGGCTGCTCCGCCCCGCCCGGCCGCCCGGCCGTGTCGGGCTGCTCCAGCGTCACCGTCATCCCCGAGGCCCGGGCGCGCTCCACCAGCTCCGCCACGCTCCCGTCCGCGGGCCGCCGCGGCGCGCCCTCGTCGTCCGTCCGCAGGACGCCGATGATCTCCCGCAGTCGCTCGGTCGCCGCACCGGCCGCCGCCCGCAGTTCACCGGCCGCCGCCCGGTGGTCCGCGTCCAGCCCCGGATCCAGCTCCAGCGCGCCGGCCCGCAGCGCGAGCAGCGCCAGCTCGTGGCCGAGCGAATCGTGCATGTCGCCGGCGATCCGGGCCCGTTCGCGCAGCCGGGTGCGGTCGGCCACCGCCTGCTGCTCACGCTCCATCCGGTCGGCCAACTGCCAGCCGGTGCTGACGAGTTCGGCGTACTGGCGGCGGTAGCGGCCCAGCAGCCACGGCAGCACCACGTTCATCAGCAGCGCCATCAGGAAGTCGAACCACGGCCACAGGGTGCGGGCGACCAGCGCACACACCGGTACGCCGGTCAGCGCGACCCCGGTGAAGAACCACAGCGCGGGCCGGGCCCGGGCCACCCGCATCCCGGCGAGGCAGCCGAGCACGGCCAGGGCGAGGAAGTACTCGCCGGTGAACAGCTGCACCGACAGGACCAGGCTCAACGCGATCGGCGCCGCGACGGCCACCAGCGGCGCCCGCCGGCGGACGAGCACGGCCAGCGCGAGCAGCGGGAAGCCGGCCAGGGTCGCCCAGCGCTGCGGTCCCGAGAGGCCGTCGAGGAGGTAGAGCAGCGGCGGTACGCACAGCAGCAGCCACAGTGCCAGGCCGGGCAGCCGGGCGCGCAGCCGTCCCGGTACCGGCCGCCGCGTCCAGGACCGCAGTGCGCCCCGGGCCGGCGGGCGCCTCACGTGGCGGGGACCAGGCCGGCCTCGTAGGCGAGGATCGCGGCCTGGACGCGGTTCTTCAGGCCCAGCCGGGCCAGGACCGCGCTGACGTACGCCTTGACGGTGCCCTCGACCAGGAACAGCCGCCGGGCGATCTCCGCGTTGGACAGCCCGGCGCCGACCAGGGAGAGCACCTCGCGCTCGCGCGGGGTCAGCCCGGCGACCCGGGCCCGGGCGGCCGCGCCCCGGCCCAACTGCCCTTCTCCCAGGTGGGAGATGACCCGCCGGGCGACGGACGGGGCGAGGCAGGCGCCGCCCTCCGCGACGGCCCGGACGCCGGCGATCAGCTCCCGCGGGTCGCCGGTCTTGAGCAGGAAGCCGGCGGCGCCCGCACCGAGCGCGCCGGCGATGTAGTCGTCCTCGGAGAAGGTGGTCAGTATGACCACCGCGGTCCGGGGGAGAACGGTGGCGAGTTCGGCGGCCGCGGCCAGGCCGTCCAGGCGCGGCATGCGGATGTCGAGCAGGCAGACGTCGGGGCGGTGCCGCAGGGCCAGGTCGACCGCCGCCCGGCCGTCCCCGGCCTCCGCGACCACCTCGATGCCGGGGGCGGTGGCGAGGATCGCGCGCACCCCGGCCCGCAGCACGGTTTCGTCGTCGGCCAGCAGCACCCTGATCGTTTCGCTCATCCGGACCCCCGCTCCGCCCCGCCTGCGCGCCCACCGCCCCGTGACGCGCGAAGGCGGTGTCCGGAGGGTCTCCGGACACCGCCCGCTTCGGGGTTACGTTACCCCGGGCCGATCAGTGCGCATCGGCCGGTCGGGTCACTTGACGGCGACGCCGGTCCAGGCCGCCTCGACGCCCTTGACCTCGGCGCTGTCCTTGCCGTAGAGGTCGGTGGCCGCCTTGACGGTCGCCTCGCGGGCCGCCTTGTAGTCGGTGTTCGAGGTCATGTACTCGGTCAGGGCCTTGAACCAGATCTTCTCGGCCTTGTCCCGGCCGATGCCCTCGACCTTCTTGCCGTCCGCCGTCGGGCTGTCGTACTTGACGCCACCGATCTCCTTCGGGCCGCTGCCCTCGGACAGCAGGTAGAAGAAGTGGTTGGCGACGCCCGAGGAGTAGTGCGGGTCGAGGTTGCCGGTGTTGGAGTCCCAGTTGTCCTGCGACTGACCGTCCTTGGACGGCTTGTCCATGTAGCGCAGCGGCTTGCCGTCACCGTTGATGTCGATCTTCTCACCGATGAGGTAGTCGCCCGGGTCCTTGTCGTTCTTGGCGTAGAACTCGACCGAGGTGCCGAAGATGTCCGAGGTGCCCTCGTTGAGGCCGCCGGACTCGCCGCTGTAGGTGAGGTTGGCGGTGGCGGAGGTGACACCGTGCGACATCTCGTGCGCCGCGACGTCGATGGCGGTGAGCGGCTTCTTGTTGCCCTCGCCGTCGCCGTACGTCATGCAGAAGCAGCTGTCGTCCCAGAAGGCGTTGACGTAGCTGTTGCCGTAGTGGACGCGGGACGAGGCGCCCTTGCCGTCGCCCTTGATGCCGCTGCGGCCGTGCACGGTCTTGTAGTAGTCCCAGGTCTCGGCGGCGCCGTAGTGGGCGTCGACGGCCGCGGTCTGCGGGTCGTCGGCCTTGCCGGTGCCCCAGGCGTCGTCGTCGTCCGAGAAGGCCTTGCCGTCACCGGACTCGCTGTTCTCCAGGTTGGTGGTCTTGTGGCCACCGCGCCCGTCGTCGGTCAGCGTGAACTTGCCGCCGTCCTTCTTGGTGCCCAGCTCGACGCTGCCGCTGTACTCGCTCTCGCCCTTGCCGGTGTGGATCTCGTCGTACTGGAACAGCTTCTTGCCGGTGTTGGCGTCGGTGATGACGTGCAGCCGGCTGGGGGTGCCGTCCTTCTGGACGCCCTTGACGACGGTGTCGTAGGCCAGGACCGGCGAGCCGGAGGCGGCCCAGACGACCTTCTTCGGGGTCTGCGCGGCGGCGGCCTTCTTGGCGGCGAGCGACTTCACCGCGGTGCCCTGGGCCGACTTCGCGGCGGCCTGGGGAGCGATCTTCGCCGTGGTGGAGGCCACCTTGATGCTCTTCTGCGTCGACTTGGTGGTCGACTTGATCGCGCCGTCCTTGGCGCTGTGCACGACCAGGTCGCCGCCCAGCACCGGAAGTCCGGCGAAGGTGCGGTCGTAGCGGGTGTGCGTGGTGCCGTCGGCGTCCTTGATGACGTCCTTGACGACCAGCTTCTCCTGGCCGCCGAGGCCGAGCGCCTTGGCGGTCTGCGCCTTGGTGCCGTCCGCGTCGCGCAGCAGTTCCGCGCGGTGCGAGGCGCTGAGCTGGAGGGGGGAGGCGTCCTTGTGGGGGGCCGGGGCCGGCGAGGCGCCGGCCGTACCGGCGATGCCTGCCGCCAGCAGGGCGGCGGCCGCAAGGGCGCCACCGGTCACACGGGTCTTGCGGGATATGTGGGGGGCCACGCGTGCTCCTTCAACTTTGCCAAGTGGTGGGGGTGCAAAGCGATGCGGGTGTGACTCGCGTTCCGGAACACTGCCAGCTGAGCGCGTGCATGTCAGGAGCCTGTTCATAGGTTGGCCGAAAATCGTCCGTACAGAGGTGAGCGGTGTCCGCATAACGGAGGAGGGCGCCGCCCCCGGAATTCCGGGGACGACGCCCAAGTGCCGTGCTCACCAGGTCAGTTGCCGGTCCTTCCGGCGACCGTCCGGGCTATGTCACAGCAAGGTGACGAGTGAGTGCCGACGCCGGATCAGAACGTCAGCTTCCAGCCGTTGATGTAACCGGAGTCCTGCGAGTAGACGTCCTGGACGCGCAGCTTCCAGGTGCCGCTCGCGGCCTTCGAGGAGGCGTTGACGGTGTACGTGGTGTTCACGTTGGCCGCCGAGTCGTACGGGTTGGAGTTCTTCAGCCGGTAGGCCGTGCCGTCCGGGGCGATCAGGTCGATGACCAGGTCACCGCGGTAGGTGTGGACGATGTCCACGCCGACCTTCAGCGTGCTGGAGGCGTTGCCGCTGCGGCTGACGTTGATCGGCGAGGTGACCGCCGCGCCCGCGTCCGGGATCTGCACGTCGTCGGAGTTCTCGAAGACGCTGCCGCCGCCGGTCGCGTTGACCGTCCAGGTGAAGGAGGTGGTTCCGGTCTTCTTCGCGGAGTCGGTGACCGTCACCGTGACGTTGGACGTGCCGGCCGTGGTCGGCGTACCGGAGATCAGACCGGTGCTCGCGTTGATCGACAGCCCGGCGGGCAGTCCGCTCGCCGTGTACGACAGCGCACCCGCGGTGCCGCTGGTGGCCTTGATCTGCAGGCTCGCGGGCTGGCCGACGGTGCTGGTCTGGTTGCCCGGGTTGGTGACGGTGACCCCGCCGCCGTCCGGGACGCGGGAGCCGACGTTGACCGCCGCCCAGGTGTTGGCGACCGTGTTGTACGACGCGCTGCCCTGGCCGAACAGGTCCGCGGCGGCCTTCAGCGTGGCGGTGCGGGCGCCCGCGTAGTTGGTGGTGGCGGTCATGTACTGGCTGAGCGCCTTGAACCAGACCTTCTCGGCGTTGGCCCGGCCGATGCCCGGCACCGGCAGGTTGTCGAAGGTCGGGCTGTCGTAGTGGACGCCGCCGATGTCCTTCGGGCCGCTGCCCTCGGACAGCAGGTAGAAGAAGTGGTTGGCGACGCCGGACGAGTAGTGCACGTCCTTGTTGCCGACCGTGCTCGACCAGTAGTCCGCCGAGGCGCCGTCCTTGCTGGGCTTGTCCATGTAGCGCAGCGGGGTGCCGTCGCCGTTGATGTCGATCTTCTCGCCGATGAGGTAGTCACCGGGGTCGGCCGCGTTGTTGGCGTAGAACTCCACGGCCGTACCGAAGATGTCCGAGGTGGCCTCGTTCAGACCGCCGGACTCGCCGCTGTAGTTGAGGCCCGCGGTGGCCGAGGTGACACCGTGCGACATCTCGTGGCCGGCCACGTCGATGGCGGTCAGCGGGGCGGCGTTGCCGCTGCCGTCGCCGTACGTCATGCAGAAGCAGCCGTCGTCCCAGAACGCGTTGACGTAGCTGTTGCCGTAGTGGACGCGGGAGTAGGCGCCCACGCCGTCGCCCTTGATGCCGCTGCGGCCGTGCACGTTCTTGTAGTAGTCCCAGGTCAGCTGGGCGCCGTAGGCGGCGTCCACGCCCGCGGTCTGGGCGTTCTGCGGCGTACCGTCGCCCCAGGTGTCGTCCGCGTCGGTGAACAGCGTCCCGGTGCCGGACGACCCGTGCTTGAGGTCGTAGGTCTTGTGGTTGCCGCGGGTCGGGTCGGTCATCGAGAAGTTCGGCGCCGAGCCGGACGTGCCGATGGTGACCTTGCCGCTGTACTCGCTGTTGCCGACACCGGTCTCGATGCCCTGGTAGCGGTAGATCTCGGCGCCGGTGGTGGCGTCCGTGACGACGTGCAGCCGGTTGGGCGTGCCGTCGTCCTGCAGTCCGCCGACCACGGTCTCGTAGGCCAGTCGCGGCTTGCCGTCGGCGACCCAGATCACCTTGCGGGGCGCCTTCGCCGGGGAGGTCTTCTTCGACCCCAGCGACTGCGCCGACCTGACGGCCTTCGCCGCTGCGGCGGACGGGGACACCTTGGCGGTGGTGCTCGCGACCTTCAGCTGCGAACGGACGGCCTTGGTGACGCCCTTGAGCTTGCCGGCCTTGGTCTCGTGCACGACGAGGTCGCCGCCGAGCACCGGAAGTCCGGCGTAGGTGCGCTCGTAGCGGGTGTGGACCGTGCCGCCCGCGTCCTTCGAGACGTCCTTGACGACCAGCTTCTCCTTGGCGCCGAGCTTGAGCTCGCGGGCCGTTTCGGCGGTGGTGGCGCCGGCCGCCCGTATCAGCTCCGCACGCTGGGACGGGGACAGCTTGACCGGCAGTGCGCCGGGATCGGGGACGGCGTGCGCGGTGCCGGGCCGCGCGGGGGCCGCCGTTCCGGTGCCGGCCTGGACTCCGACGGCCAGCATCGCGGTCACGGCGACCAGTGCGCCGGTCGCGACGGCGCGTCCATGGGGGGTGCGTCTCACACTGACTCCTTCTGCGGTGGCCGCTACGTGACGGCGCGGCCGAGGGGGACCGGAGCGGCCAGCGGCCGTCCAGGCAGATCGAGGCAGAACACTTGGAGCGTGTGGGGGGAGACGTACGCGAGATGTTCGACGTACTGGTGGAACGGGTGGTGCAGGGGAAGCCCGCTGCCGCAGGGCGTGGTGCTGTGGGGACCGTGCGGCGGCTGCGGGGAAGAGTCCCACCACGGATGTCTTGTTGTCAGGGCCCGTTCAAGTAATTGGCCGGAAAACGTCCGTTGCGCGGAATCGGCGTCCGGAATCCGGACGATGGGTGAGCGCCCGTCACGGCCGCCCTCCGTGCCAGGACCGCCAGAGCGCCGCGTACGCCCCGCCGGCCGCCACCAGCTCGTCATGGGTGCCGAGTTCGGCCAGCCGGCCGGACTCCATGACGGCGACCCGGTCCGCGTCGTGCGCGGTGTGCAGCCGGTGCGCGACCGCGATGACCGTACGGCCCGCGAGGACGGCGGCCAGCGCCCGCTCGGTGTGCCGCGCGGTACGCGGATCGAGCAGCGCCGTCGCCTCGTCCAGGATCACCGTGTGCGGATCCGCCAACACCACGCGCGCCAGCGCCAGTTGCTGGGACCGCGCACCGTCGAGGCGATGCCCGCCCGGGCCCAGCCCGGTGTCCAGACCGGCCGGCAGCTCCCCGGCCCAGTCGGCCCCGACGGCCGCCAGCGCATCCCGGAGCTCGGCGTCCCCGGCACCGGGCGCGGCCAGCCGGAGATTGTCGCGCACCGTGCCGAGGAACACGTGGTGCTCCTGGCTGACCAGGACGACGTGCCGGCGCAGCACCTCCGGATCCAGCCCGGCGACCGGCACCCCACCGACCGTCACCGACCCGCGCCGCGGCGCGTCGACGCCGGCCAGCAGCCGCCCCAGCGTCGACTTCCCGGCCCCGGAGGGCCCCACCAGCGCCAGCCGCTCACCGGGGCGCACGGTGAGGGTGACCCCGTGCAGCACGTCGCCCGCACCCCGGTCCGCCTCCGCCCCGGCCGGCCCGTCGCCACCCGTGGGGTAGGCGTAGTGGACGCCGCGGACCTCGAACCGGTCACCGTCGGGGACGGGCCCGGTGCCGGCGGCCGCCTCCCGGGCGCGCGGGACCGCCCCCAGCCCCTCGACGCGGGCGAACGCGGCGCCGCTGCTCTGCAGTTGCTCCAGCCACAGCAGGATCGTGTCCAGCGGCCCGGACAGCTGCCGCAGATACAGCGCCGCGGCGACCACCGCGCCCAGACCGACCCCGCCCCGCGCCACCAGCGCCCCGCCGGCCAGCAGCACACCGGCCACCGGCAGGACGTACCCGAAGTCCACCGCGGGCAGCAGCACACTGCGCAGGAACAACGTCCGCAGCCGCGTACGGCGGCACTCCGCGATCGCCCGCTCGCCCGCCGCCCGCCTGCGCTCCTGCAGGCCCAGCGCCTCCACCGTCCGGGCCCCCGCGGCCGTGGCGGCCAGCAGCTCGGCCAGTTCCGAGGTCGCCGCCCCCTCCGCGAGATACGCCCGGTGCGCCCGGCGCAGATACCAGCGGACCGCCAGCACGCCGCCGAACAGCCCCAGCGCACACAGCCCGAGCAGCGGGGCGACCACCACCACGGCACCGAGCAGGAACAGTGCCTGCACGGCCGCGACCGAGACCTCCGGCGCGGCGTCCCGCAGCGTCCGCCCGACCGCGGTGACGTCCGTCGTGCCGCGGGCCGTCAGATCGCCGGTCCCGGCCCGCTCCACGACCGCGGCGGGCAGCGCCAGCGCCCGGTCGACGTACGTCTCGCGGATCCGCGCCGCGGCCCGTTCGCCCAAGCGGTGGCCGACGTACCGGGCCTGCCGCGCCAGCAGCAGCTGGGCCACCGCGCACACCAGGATGACCAGCGCCAGCCGGTCCACCGCGGCCACCCCGCCGCCCGCCCGGACCGTGTCCACGATCCGGCCCAGCAACCACGGACCGGCCAGCCCGGCACCGGCCGCCAGCGCGTTCAGCACCAGCATCAGCGCGAACCCGCGGCCGTCCCGGCGCACCAGCCGCAGCGCGGCCCGCCGGGTCGCGGCCGGGTCGGCCACGGGGAGGCCGTGCGAGGTGGAGGGTGTGGCGCGTGCCGCCGGTGACGTCATGATGCGGCCCCTTCGGTCCGGTTGTCCTCGCCTGCTTCCTCGTCCGCGTCACGGGCGACCAGGCGCCGGTACTCCGGTACGTCGTCGAGGAGCCGGCGGTGGCGGCCGACCGCGGCGACCTTGCCGTCGACGAGGAAGCACACCACGTCGGCGTGGTCGAGCAGCAGCGGGGAGGACGTGGTGACGACCGTGGTACGGCCCGCGCGGGCGCTGTGCAGCCGGGCCGCGACCGCCGCCTCGGTATGGGCGTCCAGCGCCGAGGCCGGCTCGACCGCGAGCAGCACCTCCGGGTCGGCCAGCAGCGCCCGCATCAGGCGCAGCCGCTGCCGCTGCCCGCCGGAGAGATTGCGGCCCTGCGCCGCGACCGGCGAGTCCAGGCCGTCCGGCAGCGCCCGGACGACGTCCTCGGCCAGCGCCGTGTGCAGCGCCCGGCCGATCGCCGCGTCGGTACGGTCCCGGCGTCCGCTCACCACCTCGCGCAGGGAGCCGGCGAACAGGTCCGCCTCGTTGTCCGCGACCAGGATGCGCTCGCGGACCCGGCGCAGCGGGATCTCGTCCAGCCGCACCGCGCCCCAGGTCGCCGCGGAGCCGGCGAACCGGCCGAGGCGGTCGACCACCGCCGCCGACTCGGCCGGCCGGGCGGCGACCAGCGCGGTCAGCAGCCCGGGCACCACCTCGACGCCCGACTCCGGATCCCGCAGCACGGCCACCCGCTCGGGCCCGGCCGGGGCCGCGCCGCCGTCCGCCGCGGCGTCGGTGGCGCTGCCGGGGGCCGATTCCGCCCCGTCCGCCCGGAGTTCCAGGAACCGTACGACCCGGCGGGCGGCCACCAGACCGCGGGTGAGGTCGTAGCCGCCCTCGATGAAGAACGACACCGGGGCCACCAGCGCCGCCGTATAGCCGTATACCGCCACCAACTCACCGGCAGTGAGGGCACCTTGGGCCGCCATCCGGGCCGCGAGCCAGGTGACGGCGGCCAGGAACAGGGTCGGCAGGCCCACCCCGAGCGCCTGGATCCAGCTCGTCACCGCCCCGACCCGGTAGCCCTCGCGGCACAGCTCCTGCGACGCGCGCCGGTAGCGGCCGGCGAACACCTCCTTGCCGCCCAGCCCGCCGAGCACCCGCAACCCGCTGACCAGATCGCCCAGTTGGGCCGCCAGCCCACTCTGTCGCTCGCGGTAGTGCGTCTCCGCCCCCTGCAGCCGGCCCAGCAGCGGCCCGACCGCCACCGCGAGCAGCGGTACGCCCAGCAGCACCACCGCGGCGAGCAGCGGCGACACCGACAGCAGCAGCACGGCGACGATCCCGTACGCCAGCACCCCGCCGACGCCCGGCCCGGCCATGGTCAGGGTCTGGCTGATCACCGCGACGTCGCCGATCCCGATCGTGACGACCTCCCCGGCCGTCACCTGCCGGGGCAGTGCCGCGCCCAGCCGCAGGGTGTGCGCCATGACCGTCCGGACCGTACGGAACGTGGCGTCCATCCGGATCCTGGTCATCGTGCGGTGCCGCATCATGCCCAGCCAGGCGTTCAGCCCGCCGACCGCCAGCAGCACCGCCACCCACCCCGCCAGCGCGGCGGGCCGCCCCGGCGCCAGCCCCTCGTCGATCGCCCGGGAGAGCACGTACGGCGGGACCATCAGCCCCGCCATCCACAGGCTCCCGTACGTCGCGCCCGCCGCCACCCGCCCGCGCTGGCTCGTCACCAGCCACCACAGATAACGCGCGGCACCACGCGGCGCCTCCGCCGGCTGTGTCATGTCGCCCCCCCCGGATTCCGTCCGCCCACTCTAGGTAGGCGGCTCGACCTTCCTCCGTGGGCCCACCCCGGCGTCGCCGCCATGAACTCCCCGGGCCACGCCGCCTAGACCACGCTGTCCCGCCACGCCTGGTGCAGGGCGGCGAACCGGCCGCGGTCCTCGATGAGCCGGTCCGGTGGGCCGTCCTCGACGATCCGGCCGTCGGCCATGACCAGGACCCGGTCGGCGATCTCGACGGTGGACAGGCGGTGCGCGATGACCACGGCCGTACGGCCCCGCAGCACGGTGTCCATGGCGCGCTGGACCGCGCGTTCACCGGGGATGTCCAGGGAACTGGTCGCCTCGTCGAGGACGAGCACGGCCGGGTCGGCGAGCAGTGCCCGGGCGAAGCCGACGAGCTGGCGCTGGCCGGCGGATATCCGGCCGCCGCGCTTGCGCACGTCGGTGTCGTAGCCGTCCGGCAGGGCGGTGATGAACTCATGGGCGCCGAGGGCCTTCGCGGCGCTCTCGATCTCCGCGCGGGTGGCGTCCGGGCGGCCGAGGGCGATGTTGTCGGCGACCGTGCCGGAGAACAGGAACGCCTCCTGGGTGACCATCACGACGGCGTGGCGCAGCTCCGCCGTGGACAGCTCGCGCAGATCGACGCCGTCGAGCAGGACCCGGCCCTCGGTCGGGTCGTAGAAGCGGGCCAGCAGCTTGGCGAGGGTGGACTTGCCGGCGCCGGTGGCGCCCACCACCGCGACCGTGGAACCCGCCGCGAGGGCCAGGTCGAAGCGGGGCAGCACCTCGCCGCCGGTCCGGTAGGCGAAGCGGACCCCGCGGAACGCCACCTCGCGGCCCGGCCGGCCGGACGCGACGGCCGGCAGCCTGGCGGGGGCGGACGGTTCCGGGACCGTCGGGCGCTGGGCGAGCAGACCGGCGATCTTCTGCAGCGAAGCGGCGGCGCTCTCATAGGCGTTGAGGAACATGCCGAGGCGGTCGATGGGGTCGTAGAGCCGGCGCAGATAGAGCACCGCGGCCGCCAGCACGCCCAGCGCCAGACCGCCGGTGGCCACGCGGTAGGCGCCCCACAGGACGATCGCGGCGACCGCGACGTTGGCGGCCAGCCGGGAGAGGACCACATAGCGCGCCATCTCCAGGAACGCATCGCCGTTGACCCGCTCGTGGCGGTGGTTGAGCCGCGCGAAGACCGTGTCGTTGGGCCGCTCGCGGCGGAACGCCTGCACCGGGCGGATGCCGTTGAGGGTCTCGGTGAACTGCACGATGACGCCCGCCATCGCCGTCGACTTGGCGCTGTAGACCCGCTGGGAGCGGCGGCGGTACGCGCGCACCTGGAGCGCCAGCGGGGCGGCGGAGGCCAGCGCGGCCGCGCCGAAGCCCCAGTCCAGGAAGAGCAGGGTCACGGTGATGTAGACCGTCGACAGGGCGATGGTGATCAGTTCCTGGATGCCCTCGTCGAGGAGTTCGCGCAGCGACTCGACGTCGGTGGTGGCCCGGGATATCAGCCGGCCGGAGGTGTAGCGCTCGTGGAAGTCCAGGCTGAGCGCCTGGCCGTGCCGGAAGATCCGGCCCCGCAGGTCCAGCAGCACGTCCTGGCTGACCAGGGCGGACAGCCGGATGAAGCCCCACTGCAGCCCGCCGGAGGCGGCGGCGCACAGCACGGCCGCCACCGCCACGGCGACCAGCGGCCCGTGGTCGCCCGCCCGCAGTGCGGGCACCGCCCGGTCCAGTGCGTAGGCGACCAGCAGCGGACCGGCCTGCACGGCGGCCTGCTGGAGGAGCAGCAGTAAGGCGACCGCTCCGACGCGGCGGCGGTGCGGCGCCAGCAGGGAGCCGAGCAGCGAACGGGCCGCGTTCCTGGGGGCGGGCAGCCGGTCCCGTTCGAAGGCGTCGTCTCCCTCCGGCGGCTCCGGGGAGCGGTCCGGGCCGGCGGGGGGCCGCCGGTCCGCGCCGCGGCCGGGCTCGGGGGCGTCGGACGGGCGGCCGGTCGCGGTGGTGGTCATCGGGCGGCCTCTTCCTCGCCGGACATCAGGGCGGCGTATTCGGCGTTGTCCCGGAGGAGTTGGTGGTGGGTGCCGACGGCGGTGATCCGGCCGCCGGAGAGCAGCGCCACCCGGTCGGCGAGCAGGACCGTGGACGGGCGGTGGGCGACGACCAGGGCCGTGGTGGTCGCCAGGACCTGGCGCAGCGCGGCCTCCACCAGGGCCTCGGTGTGCACGTCGAGGGCGGAGAGCGGATCGTCGAGGATCAGGAAGCGTGGCCGGCCGACCACCGCGCGGGCCAGGGCCAGCCGCTGCCGCTGCCCGCCGGAAAGGCTGAGGCCCTGCTCGCCGACCGGCGTCGCGCCGCCCTGCGGCAGCGCGTCGACGAACCTGTCCGCCTGCGCCACCCGCAACGCCCGCCGCAGCTCGGCCTCCTTCGCGTCGGCCGCGCCCATCAGGACGTTCTCCGCCGCGGTCGCGGAGAACAGCGTGGGCTCCTCGAAGGCCACCGCGACCAGCGAGCGGACCTCGTCGCGGCCGATCGTCGCCAGATCGCGGCCGTCGAGGGTGATCCGGCCGGCGGTCGGGTCGTACAGCCGTGGCACCAGCGCCGTGAGCGTGGTCTTCCCGCTGCCGGTCGCGCCGACCAGGGCCATCGTCTCGCCGGGCCGGATGTGCAGGGTGACGTCCCTGAGGGTGGGCGGGGCGTCCGGCGGGGCATCGGGATAGCGGAACTCCACCCCGGAGAAGACCAGACCGCCGGGGGACGACCGGGGCCGGTCGCCGCTCTCCGGCTCGCCGCCCGCCCCCGGCCCCTCGCTCCGTGCCGGCTTCCCGCCCTGCGCCGGGCTGCCGCCGGTCCTCGCGGCGGCGCGGGCCGCACCGGGCGCGTCGCACACCTCCGGCTCGTCCATCACCTCGAAGTACCGGTCGGTGGCGGTGGCCGCCTCGTTGCTCATGGCCAGCAGGAAGCCGATCGACTCCACCGGCCAGCGCAGCGCCAGCGCCGTCGACAGGAACGCGACGAGCGTGCCCGCGGACAGCGCGCCGTCGGCCACCTGCACCGTGCCGCACACCAACGCGGCGCCCAGCGCGCACTCCGGGAGGGTGGTGTTCAGCCCCCAGATCCAGGCCAGCAGCCGCGCCTTGCGCAGCTCGGAGGCGCGCAGCCGGCGGGTCAGCTCCTTGAAGGCCCGGGCCTGGCTGCGGTGACGTCCGAAGCCCTTGACGATCCGGATGCCGAGCACCGACTCCTCGACCACGGTGGTCAGATCGCCGATCTGGTCCTGGACGACGCGGGCGGCCCGCCCGTACTTCGCCTCGAAGACCGAGCACAGCACCAGAAGGGGCAGCACCGGCGACAGCAGCACCAGCCCCAGCGACCAGCGCTGGGCCACCAGAAGCACCCCGCCCACCAGGATGGTCACGCCGTTGACCAGCAGGAACGTGAGGGGGAAGGTCAGGAACATGCGCAGCATCTGCAGATCGGTGGTGCCCCGCGACAGCAACTGGCCCGACGGCCAGCGGTCGTGGAAGGCGACCGGCAGCCGCTGCAGCCGGTGGTACAGCGCCGCGCGCATCGCCGCCTCCACCCCGGACAGCGGGCGCGCCACCAGCCAGCGCCGGAACCCGAACAGCAGCGCCTCCGCGAGCCCGAGCAGCAGCAGCCAGGCACCGCCCAGCCACACCCCGCCCGGATCACCCGCCGCGACCGGACCGTCCACCAGCCACTTGAGCACCAGCGGGATGACGAGGCTGACGCAGGAGGCCACCACCGCCACGAACGCGGCCGTGAACAGCCGGGCCCGCACCGGGCGCACGAACGGCCACAGGCGCAACAGCGAGCGCACCGCGGAGAGTTGGGGCCGGGCGGATAAGGACGTCGGGTCGGTCGGGCTCGTCGCGTTCGTGGTAGCAGCCATCACTCGCGAGCGTAAGGCGGACCACTGACAACTCTCAGGTGGATTTCCGCGGGCGGTGGCCGGCACCCGTCAGTTCACGCCGCGCCGGCCCCGCGCCGCTTCCCGCCGGCCCCGCACCGCCTCCGCGTCAGCCCGGCACCGCGCGGAACAGCACCACCGACCGGCCCTCCAGCGTGAGCGCACCGCCCGCCGGGTACGGCGGTTCGGCGGCGGTGGGCAGGACCTCGCGGGCGGTGTCGACGAGGAGTTCGTAGGTCTGGGCCCAGGGCGGGCCGGGGAGGGTGATCTCGCGGGGGCGGGCGGCGGCGTGCAGGACGGCGAGGAAGCTGTCGTCGACGACGCGGACGCCGCGGGCGTCGCGCTGGGAGATGTCGTTCCCGGAGAGGTACATGCCGAGCGTCGCCCCCGGGGTGTACCAGTCCTGTTCGGTCATCTCCGTGCCGTCCGCGGTGAACCAGGCCAGATCGCGCAGCCCGCCCTGCCCGTGCGGCCGCCCGGAGAAGAACGCCCGGCGGCGCAGTACGGGGTGGGCGCGGCGCAGCGCGATCAGCCGGGCGGCGAGGTCGGCCAGCGGCCGCCAGCGGGGGTCCTCCAGGAGCGACCAGTCGAGCCAGCTGGTGGGGTTGTCCTGGCAGTAGGCGTTGTTGTTGCCGTGCTGGGTGCGGCCCATCTCGTCGCCGGCCACCAGCATCGGCACGCCGGTGGACAGCAGCAGGGTGGTCAGGAAGTTGCGCAGCTGGCGGCCGCGCAGGGCGGTGACCTCGGGGTCGTCGGTCTCGCCCTCGGCGCCGCAGTTCCAGGACCGGTTGTCGTTGTTGCCGTCCCGGTTGTTCTCGCCGTTGTCGCCGTTCCGTTTGTGCTCGTAGGTGACCAGGTCGCGCAGGGTGAAGCCATCGTGCGCGGTGATGAAGTTGACCGACGCGTAGGGGCGGCGGCCGCCCCAGGCGTAGAGGTCGCTGGAGCCGGACAGCCGGTAGCCCAGGTCGCGCACGTCGTGCTGCGCGCCCCGCCAGAAGTCGCGGACGGTGTCGCGGTAGCGGTCGTTCCACTCCGTCCACAGGGGCGGGAAGGCGCCGACCTGATAGCCGCCGGAGCCGACGTCCCACGGTTCGGCGATCAGCTTGACCCGGCGCAGCACGGGGTCCTGGGCGATCACCGCGAGGAACGGGGAGAGCATGTCGACGTCGTGCATCGAACGGGCCAGCGCGGCCGCCAGGTCGAAGCGGAAGCCGTCCACGCCCATCTCGGTGACCCAGTAGCGGAGCGAGTCCGTGATCAGCCGGAGCACGTGCGGCTGGACGACGTGGAGGGTGTTGCCGCAGCCGGTGTAGTCGGCGTAGCGGCGGGCGTCGCCGGCCAGCCGGTAGTAGCCGCGGTTGTCGATGCCCCGCAGGGAGAGCGTCGGGCCCAGCTCCCCGGCCTCCGCGGTGTGGTTGTAGACCACGTCGAGGATCACCTCGATGCCCGCGTCGTGCAGCGCCCGCACCATCCGCTTGAACTCGCCGACCTGCTGCCCGCGGGTCCCGGTGGCGGCGTAGCCCGCGTGCGGCGCGAAATAGCCGATGGAGTTGTAGCCCCAGTAGTTGCGCAGCCCCCGGCGCACCAGATGGTCCTCGTGCGCGAACTGGTGCACCGGCAGCAGCTCGACGGCCGTGACGCCGAGCCGGACCAGGTGGTCCAGCGCGGCGGGGTGCGCCAGCCCCGCGTACGTACCGCGCAGCCGCTCGGGAACACCGGGGTGACGCATCGTGAAACCACGCACATGCAGCTCGTAGAGGACCGAATCCGGCCAGGGGGTCTTCGGGCGGCGGTCGTCCCGCCACTCGTCCTCGCCCTCCTCACCGGCGTCCCCGCCGACCACGACGCCCTTGGGGACGAACGGCGCGGAGTCCCGGTTGTCGCGGACCGTGTCGGCGAGGTGCTGCTCCGGCCAGTCCCGCACGTGCCCGTAGAGCTGGGCCGGCAGCGCGGCCCCGGGGCCGGCCGGCTCCGTACGGCGGCCGAAGTCGCCGTCGACGGCCCTGGCGTACGGGTCGAGCAGCAGCTTCGCCGGGTTCCAGCGGGCGCCGGACCAGGGGTCCCAGCGGCCGTGCACCCGGTAGCCGTACCGCTGGCCGGGGCGCACATCGGGCAGGAAGCCGTGCCAGATCTCGTGGGTCAGCTCGGTCAGCGGATGGCGGGTCTCCCGCTCCCCCTCGTCGAACAGGCACAGCTCCACGGCCTCGGCGCCGCCCGCCCAGAGGGCGAAGTTGGTGCCGGCGACCCCGTCGGGGCCGGTGCGGTAGCGCGCCCCCAGGGGGGTGGGGGCGCCGGGGCGGACGTCCGCGGGCGGGGCGAGGGGTTCGTCCGCCACCGCCTCTTGCTCGGGTGCGCTCGACACGTGCCGGCCTCCTGCGGCTCATGGCTCGGTCGGGCGGTGCCCCGCACGGAGTCCCGGCCGCGCGTACGTTCCCGCCCTCCCCGTTGTTCTTCCCGCAACCGGCCGTTGCCTCACGTTTCGCCGCGCGGGGGCTCGGCGCGCCGCCCGGGAGCGCCTCCGTGACGGGACAAACGGATGGATCCGCACGCGACATACCCCCTTCTCTCCCCACCATCCCGCACAATTCGATATATGAGCGGCCATCAGCAGGAACGTGCAGGGGGACGAGCGAAGAACCACCGGAACGTCCGCTTCCGTGTCGCCCGCGCGGTGGTGGCCTGGCTCGCCGGGACGGTGGTGCTGGCCGGCTGCGGGGACGCCGAGGCCCTCCTCGACGGCGTCCCGCGCTCCCCGGAGGAGGCGATCAGGATCGTCCCGAAGAACGGCGCGCGCGGCGTACGGGCCAACGGGCACTTCGAGGTACGGGTGCCGGCGGGGCGGCTGGAACGGGTGCACGTCACCCGCACCGGAGGCGGCGGCCGGCAGCCGGTCGCCGGCCGGATCTCACCGGACGGCATGGTCTGGCGCCCCGCCGCCGGCCCGCTCCGGCTCGGCTCGACGTACACCGTCGACGCGGTCGCCCTGGACGGCGCCGGCCACCGCGCCGTTCGCCGCACCACCTTCACCACCGCACCGCCGGTCCACCGCGTCACCGGGTCGTTCTCGCCGCAGAGCGACGCCACGGTCGGCACCGGCCTGATCTTCTCGATGGTCTTCAACCGCCCGATCGCCGACCGCGCGGCCGTCGAGCGCGCCGTCCGGGTGAGCGCCCAGCCCCGCGTCGAGGTCGCCGCCCACTGGTTCGGCCACCGCCGCCTCGACTTCCGCCCCCGCGACCGCTGGCGGCCGGGCAGCAGGATCACGGTGGAACTCCGGCTGCGCGGCGTGCAGGCCGCACCGGGCGTCTACGGGACGCAGCGCCGGACCGTCCACTACCGGGTGGCCCGGGACCAGGTCAGCTTCATCGACGCCGCCCGGCACACGATGACGGTACGGCGCGACGGACGGACCGTCGCGGTGCTGCCGGTCACCGCGGGCGACGCCCAGAACCCCACGTACAACGGGCGGATGGTCATCCTGGAGCGGCATTCGCTGACCCGGATGGACGGCGGCACGGTCGGCTTCGGCGGCAAGTACGACATCCCCGACGTGCCGCACGCCATGCGCCTCACCAGGTCCGGGACCTTTCTGCACGGCAACTACTGGGCGCGGCCGGAGGTCTTCGGCGGTCTCAACACCAGCCACGGCTGCGTCGGCCTCAAGGACATCAAGGGCGGCGGCCCGCACACCCCGGCCGGCTGGTTCTTCGCCCAGTCGATCGTCGGGGACACCGTGGTCGTCCTCAACTCCCCGGAGCGGCTGGTCGCACCGGACAACGGCCTGGGCGGCTGGAACATGCCCTGGGCGCAGTGGCGGTCCGGTTCCGCGCTGCACTGACCGGAGCCCGCGCCGAACCGGCCGCGCCGGAGCCGCTCGGGCGGGCGGGCCCGGCCGCACGCTCCCGCTCACCCCCACACTTGGGACTAAACGGTGACATCCGCGGGGAGTTCAGTTGTCGGTGCGGTGTGGTTATCTAACGCCAGGCGCGCGGTCCTCCGCGTCCGCGCGCGGGGGATTGCGGGCCGTGCGAGGGGAAAAGGGGCCAGTGGTGAACGTCCAGCCGAATCCGGGGGTGCCGGCGCGCCGGCACCGGGGGCCGCGCGGGGGCCGCGCGCCGCTGGCGCTGCTGCTCGGCGCGACGCTGATGCTGGTGAGCGCGTGCGGCGGCGACGACGGCGACGACGGGAAGGCGGCCGGCAAGGCCGGCGGCGACAAGGCCGCCTCGCGGGCCGCCGTGACGATAGCGCCCAAGGACGGCGCGGACGGCGTGGCCACCAGTGGCGCGCTGAAGGTGACCGCCCGGAAGGGCCGGCTCAAGACCGTCAAGGTCACCGACGGCAAGGGCAACGCGGTCGACGGGAAAATATCCGGCGACGGCGCGCTGTGGCAGCCGAGCGGCCATCTGGGCGCCTCGACGAAGTACACCGTCGACGCGGTCGCGGTGGACGGCGGGGGCCGCGAGGCCGCCGAGCACTCCACGTTCACCACCCTCGTCCCGAAGAACACCTTCATCGGCCAGTACAGCCCGGAGAACGGCCAGCAGGTCGGCGTCGGGATGCCGGTCTCGATCCGCTTCACCCGCGGCATCACCCACCCCGAGGCGGTGCAGGACGCCATCAAGGTCACCGCCAGCCCGTCGGTCCCGATCGAGGGCCACTGGTTCGGCAACGACCGGCTGGACTTCCGCCCCGAGAAGTACTGGGCGGCCGGCACCAAGGTCACCCTGAAGCTCGACCTCGACGGTGTCGAGGGCCGCCCCGGCGTCTACGGCACCCAGTCCAAGCAGGTCTCCTTCACCGTCGGCCGCAGCCAGGTCAGCACGGTCGACGCGGAGAAGAAGACGATGACCGTGGTCCGCGACGGCAAGAAGCTCAAGACCGTCCCGATCACCGCGGGCGCGCCCGGCACCGAGACGTACAACGGCACGATGGTGATCAGTGAGAAGCACCTGGTGACGCGGATGAACGGCGACACCGTCGGCTTCGGCGGCGAGTACGACATCAAGGACGTCCCGCACGCCATGCGGCTGAGCAACTCCGGGACGTTCATCCACGGCAACTACTGGTCGGGCCGGCCGACGTTCGGCACCCGCAACGCCAGCCACGGCTGTGTCGGCCTGTTCGACCAGCGCGGCGGCGGCGACGGCTCCACTCCGGCGGCGTGGTTCTTCCGGAACTCCCTCATCGGCGACGTCGTCATCGTCAAGAACTCGCACGACGAGACGATCCAGCCGGACAACGGCTTCAGCGACTGGAACCTGTCCTGGGAGAAGTGGAAGGCCGGCCGGTAGGCCACGGTGGCGGGCGGGGGAGCGGCGGGAAGCGGCCGGAGGACGACCGGCCCCGGCCCTGTGACCGAGCGCACCGGTCCGCCCGCCGTTAACGCGTACTAACCTTCCGGCATGACTGTGAATTTTGAGGTCGCCGAGGGTGTGGGCACCATCCGCCTGGACCGCCCGCCCATGAACGCACTCGACATCGCCACCCAGGACCGGCTGCGCGAGCTGGCCGAGGAGGTCACCCGCCGCGACGACGTGCGCGCGGTCGTCGTCTGGGGCGGCGAGAAGGTCTTCGCGGCCGGCGCGGACATCAAGGAAATGCAGGTCATGGACCACGCGGCGATGGTCGTGCGGTCCAAGGCGCTGCAGGACGCGTTCACCGCCGTGGCCCGGATCCCCAAGCCGGTGGTCGCCGCCGTCACCGGCTACGCCCTCGGCGGCGGCTGCGAGTTGGCGCTCTGCGCCGACTTCCGGATCGCCGCCGACAACGCCAAGCTCGGCCAGCCGGAGATCCTGCTCGGCCTGATCCCGGGCGCCGGCGGCACCCAGCGGCTGGCGCGACTGGTGGGTCCGTCCAAGGCCAAGGACCTGATCTTCACCGGCCGTCAGGTGAAGGCCGAGGAGGCGCTCGCCATCGGGCTGGTCGACCGGGTGGTGCCGGCCGCCGAGGTCTACGCGCAGGCGCACGCCTGGGCGGCGCGGCTGGCGGCCGGACCGGCGCTGGCGCTGCGGGCCGCGAAGGAATCCGTCGACGCCGGGCTGGAGACCGACATCGACACCGGGCTGACGGTCGAACGGAACTGGTTCGCCGGGCTGTTCGCGACCGAGGACCGGGAGATCGGGATGCGCAGTTTCGTCGAGGAGGGCCCCGGCAAGGCCAAGTTCCTCTGATCCACGCGGTGTTGGCGGGGTGCATGAGGTTTGGCCGGGACCGGATGCCTCGTGTGGGCTAATTACGGAAAACGTAACCCCGCCCCGAGGCAACCCTGTTGACGCCCCGCGTTGATCATTCGTATGCCCGGTGTTGCCGCAGGTCAGCGGCGGGTTTTCGGAACCTTGACTGCCGCTGGCATATGTCTCCCCCGGGGGTTGGAACCGTCGATTCCGGGCAAAGGATTCCGTCGGTTCCGCCCCCGTGACCGCCAAGTAGCAGCCATGATGGGGGGCATGGCGGGCCTCGAAGGTATGGAGCAGCCGCGGCCGCGGAGCGATCCGGCCGCCGCGCGGTGGGGCATCCCGGGCGCGGACCGGGCCCCGGCGCCGGCTCCCGGCAATCCGGGTGCGGTATCCGTCGACCTGGTGGCCGAGCCGACCCTCGGCGAGGTCCGGCTGCCCTCCCGTCCGCAGTCCGCCGGTATCGCGCGCCGGCTGACCGCCGCCGTCCTCCTGAAGCAGTGGTCCCTGACGCCCCAGCTCGCCGAACAGGCCGTGCTGCTGGTCTCCGAGCTCGTCGGCAACGCCGTACGCCACACCGGCGCCCGGACCCTGGCACTGCGGATGCTGCGCCGCCGCGGCTGGATCCGCATCGAGGTCCGCGACCCGTCCCGCGGGCTGCCCTGTCTCATGCCCGTTCAGGACCTGGACGTCAGCGGGCGCGGTCTCTTCCTCGTCGACACACTCTCCGACCGGTGGGGCGTGGACCTGCTGCCGCGCGGCAAGACCACCTGGTTCGAGATGCGCGTCGGCGACCGCTGAAACCCCTCCGACCGGTGCCCCGGTCGTGCGCCGGCGATCCGTAGGATGGGACGTTCATGCGCGCGACGGGTACGGACGCGGGCACGGTACGGAGAGGAGGGACATGCACCAGCT
The DNA here is from genome assembly GCF_040640655.1 of Streptomyces sp. NPDC021749. Taxonomy (NCBI): domain Bacteria; kingdom Bacillati; phylum Actinomycetota; class Actinomycetes; order Kitasatosporales; family Streptomycetaceae; genus Streptomyces; species Streptomyces sp. NPDC021749. The sequence continues at coordinate 72,944 of NZ_JBFACE010000014.1, forward strand.
GCGGCGATCGGCCGGCATGATGCTGCTGCTCCTCCTCGCGGTGACCTTCGGGCCGCTGCTGTGCCGGACCGGCTCCGAAGCCGCGGCCCCGAAGGGCCGTACGGCGATGCCGGCGGCCGTGGCGATGCCCGCGGCGGCGCCGGTGACCGCGGCGACGACGGCGACCGCGGCGACGACGGCGACCGCGGCCGTGGCCGACGGGCGGCCCGGTGCGGAACCGAAGGCCGCCCCGCGGGCAGGCGCGTCGACCGCCCCGCCGCTCGCCGTCGACCCGGCGAAGCGGTGCTCGGACCGGCATGCGCCCGGGCCCGAGGAGTCCGCGCCGCTGCCCACTCCGCACCGCGGTGAACCGCTGGCCCCCGCACCGACCGCCGGGCCCGGGCCGCTCGCCGCCGACGCGCCCGCCCAGTTCGCGCTGGCCCGTCCGCCGACGGACCGCACCCCCGCCACCGACCCCACCGAGCTCCTGCCCGTACTGCGGATATAGGCCGACGCCCCCGCGCACCCGGCCCTTTCTTCCTCTCCGTACGTCAGGAGCTTCCGCATGCCCACAACCGCTTCCCGCACCCGCAAACTGGCCGCCATCGGGGCGGTCCTGGCCCTCGTCGTGGCGCTGATCGCCATCGGCGTCGCCGTCGGCACGTCCGTCGAGGGCGACCGCGACCCCGCCCGCAGCGGCGAACCCGAGGCCGCCGCCTCCGCCCGGCCCGAGGAGGACCCCGCCCAGCAGAAGATGTTCGACGACCTGGCCCGGCGGACCAGCCGGCGCACGGCCGGCGACCCGCTGGCCGTCGGCAAGAAGGACGCCCCGGTCGTCCTGGTCGAATACGCCGACTACCAGTGCTCGTTCTGCGGCCGCTTCACCCGCGAGACCCAGCCCGAACTGATCAAGAAGTACGTCGACGCGGGCACCCTGCGCATCGAGTTCCGCAACTTCCCGGTCTTCGGCGCCGACTCCGAGCGGGCCGCCCGCGCCTCCTGGGCGGCCGGCCGGCAGGGCAGGTTCTGGCAGCTGCACGACACGCTGTACGCCAAGACCCGCAAGGGCGCCGCGCTGGCCGAGGACAAGCTCGTCGAGCTGGCCGAGGAGAGCGGGGTGCCGGACCTCGACGAGTTCCGCAGCGACCTGAAGAGCGCGGACGCCGAGCGGGCGCTGAAGAAGGACCAGGACGAGGGCTACCGGCTCGGAGTCCAGTCCACGCCGTCCTTCCTGATCAACGGCCGGCCGGTGGCCGGGGCCCAGCCCACCGGGGTCTTCGCGCAGGCGATCGAGGACGCCGCGGCGCGGGCCGGCAAGGGCGGTGCGGGGGCCGGGAAGTGACCGACATCGGCTACCTCGCGGCGTTCCTCGGCGGTGTGCTGGCCCTGATCAGCCCCTGCAGCGCACTGCTGCTGCCGGCGTTCTTCGCCTACTCGCTCACCGGCACCGGCCGGCTGCTGGCCCGCACCGGGGTGTTCTACCTGGGGCTGGCCACCACGCTCGTACCGCTCGGCGCGGCGAGTACGGCGGCCAGCCGGCTGTTCAACGGCCACCGCGACCTGCTCGTCACCCTCGGCGGCTGGACGGTCATCGCGATGGGGCTCGCCCAGATCTTCGGCCTGGGCTTCGCCTCCCGGCGCGCGCAGGCCGCGGCGGCCCGGATCACCCCGCGGTCGGCGGTCACCACCTTCCTCCTCGGCTGCGTCTACGGCCTGGCCGGCTTCTGCGCCGGCCCGATCCTCGGCGCGGTGCTGACCGTGACGGCGGTCAGCGGCTCACCGGTGTACGGCGCCTCGATGCTGGCCGTCTACGCGCTGGGCATGGCGCTGCCGCTGTTCGTGCTGGCGCTGTTCTGGGACCGCTTCCGGCTCGGGACCCGCGGCTGGCTGCGCGGCCGGGAGTTCACCCTGGGACGGCTGCGGCTGCACACCACCTCGGTGGCGTCCGGGGCGTTCTTCCTCGGCATCGGCGTGCTCTTCCTGTGCTTCAACGGGACCAGCGGGCTGCCCGGCATCCTCGACGCCGACGCCGAATTCCGGGTCGAGGAATGGGCGACCCGGCTCGGCAACGGCGTGCCGGACTACGCCCTGATCGCCGTGGCCGCACTGGCCGTCGCCGGGGTCCTCGGGCGTATCGCCCTCCGGCCGGAGAAGCAGCCGGACGCCCTGCGGCCGGAGGAACAGCCGGAGGACGGGAGTGGCGAGGTCCGGCCTCCGGGCCGGTAGCCGCCGGTAGCCGCGCGCGGGCCGGACATGCGCCCTGGCGGCCGCCGCGGCGGCCCGGCCCCTCGTGCTGCCGGGCCGCCGCCGCGGCCGGGCGTCAGGCGCTCAGGGGGCGGCGCCAGCGGGGGTGCGGCCGGGCGAACCGGCGTATGTGCGGGCTGCGCGCATCCGCCCGGCGCCGGCGGTCGTTGCAGAGCAGGCACTTGCCGTAGCCCGGCGGGAGGGGGTCCTCCGGGTCGCCGTACAGCGGGTCGACCGCGCCATGGGGATGCAGGGCGCAGCCGGTCGGGCCGGTCTCGGCGCCCAGCGAACTGGCGGCGGTCAGCGCTTGTCGGAGGACGTCGACGAGTTGGTCCGCGTCGTGCCGGTTGGGCGCGGACTGGAGGGCGGTGGTCAGGTCGGAGGCGGTGGTCAGCGCGGTCTGGAGTTCGCGCAGGTGTGCGTAACCCATGCCTTGGAGCGTAGGCGGACCCACTGACAATTGATCTTCCGATCGCACTTCGCGGCTTCCCATGCCCGCATCCATGCCCGCCCACGCCCACGATTTAGCACCGGAAGGGTGACCGTCCCCTTGCGGGCGCATGACGGGGCGGGGTATGGCGCCGCCGGGAGCCGGGAGCCGGGAGCCGGGAGCCGGGAGCCGGGAGCCGGGAGCCGGGAGCCGGGAGCCGGGAGCCGGGAGCTGGGAGCCGGGAGCCGGGGGCTGCGGGCCAGGGCCACCGTGGGCCGGGAGCTGCGGGGGCTACGGGGCGTGGGCCGGGAGTTGCGGGCTACGGCGCGTGGGCCGGGAGGCCGAGGCGCCGGGAGGCCGAGGCGCCGGCTTGTCGCGCGGCCCGGCGCACCCCCCCCACCCCCGAACCCACCCCCCGCCCCTCCCCCGTAGGGGGGAGGGGGGAGGGGGCGGGGGAGAGCCAAAGGGCAAAGGGGGAGGCGGCGGGGGAGTGCCCCCATGGCGCGGGGGAGCGCCCCAAAGGGGGAGGGTGAGACGCCCGGGAGAGCCCCAAAGGCGGAGGCGGACGGGCTGGGGAGCGCCCCAAAGGGGAGGGTGAGCGGCAGGGGAGAGCCCTAAAGGCGGAGAGGGGAGGAGGCGCAAGGGAGCGCCCCAAAGAGGGAAGCGCCCCAAAGCGGGAAGAACGCGGCGGAGGCCGAACGGCGCGGGGGCGTGCCTACGGCGCCACCGGCAGAGCCCGCTTGTGGGACGTGAGGCGGTAGCGGCGAGCGATGGCCTCGAAGGCGGGGGTGGGGACGGGCTTGCCTTCCAGGAAGTCGTCGATCTGGTCGTAGGTCACGCCGAGCGCGTCCTCGTCCGGCTTGCCCGGGTCGAGGGTCTCCAGGTCGGCGGTCGGCACCTTCGTGACGAGCTCCTGCGGGGCGCCCAGGGCCGCCGCCACCGCACGCACCCGGCGCTTGGTGAGACCGGTCAGCGGCACGACGTCGGCCGCGCCGTCCCCGAACTTGGTGAAGAAGCCGGAGACCGCCTCGGCCGCGTGGTCGGTGCCCACCACCAGTCCGTCGTGGGCACCCGCCACCGCGTACTGCGCGATCATGCGCTGCCGCGCCTTGATGTTGCCGTGCACGAAGTCCTGGTGGTGCGCATCGCGGAAGACCAGCCCGCCGTCCACCGCGGCCTGCAGCGCCGCGTCGCTCGCCGGGCGGACGTCGACGGTCAGCTCCCGGTCGGCGCGGATGAACTCCAGCGCCCGCTGGGCGTCCTTCTCGTCCGCCTGGACGCCGTAGGGCAGCCGCATCGCGTAGAACGTCGCCTCGTACCCGTTGGCCCGGGCCCGCTCCACGGCGAGCTGGCACAGCCGCCCGGTGGTGGTCGAGTCGACGCCGCCGCTGATCCCCAGGACCAGCGAGCGCAGGCCCGTGGAGGTCAGCTGCTCCGTGAGGAAGGCCACCCGGCGCTCGATCTCCTGCTCGGCGTCGAAGGACGCGGGTACCTGGAGATCCCGGGCGATCTCCTGCTGCAGGGCCATGGACGCCGGGTCGGTCACGGCTGCTCCTTTTCCGCTCGCGTTCGTTCCCTTAAGGAGCCCCCTTGCTTTGCGTACGAGGGTCCTGTGGGAGGTGTGTGGGCCTGGTCACGCGGGGCGCGCTCCGGTCACCGGGTGTGGATTTCCCGCGTACGAAACGTGGCGCAGGGTTGCGCTCTGTTCCGCGCCGGTCTACGCACGGTGTACCGAAGCCGCGTTTTCGCGTGCCGTAGGAAACTTTATGCCGGGTGCGCCCACTTCTTGAGAGCGGTCCTGCTGGAAAAGTTCGCGACGTCCTTGTCCAGCGGGTGGTCGGTGTACTGGTGGATGCGCCACTTCGCCTTGATCCGCGGGTGTCCGGCGGTGACGTAATCGGCGATCCACAGGCCGTCGGCCGCGTAGGACGTGGTGTCGTGGTGGAGCCAGAAGTCGCGGTTGCAGTAGAGCATCACGCGGTGCTTGGGGCGGAGCCTCTTCACCTCGACCAGGAACTGGTCCTTCTGCGCATTGCTGGCGGACGTTCCCTCGCTGGTGCGCTCCCAGTCGCAGGCCAGGATGTCGCCCGGGACCGAAGCGCACTTCTCCACGAAATACCGCGCCTGGGCGGAGATGTGGCCCGGCCACAGGAAATGGTAGAAACCGACCACGCAGCCCGCCCGACGGGCCTTTGCGGCCTGGGACTTCTGGTGCGGATTGATGTAGGAGCGGCCTTCGGTCGCCTTGACGAAAACGAAGTCCAGCCCCTCGGTGGAATACGAGGTGTTGTACGCGCTGACATCGACACCGTGCAGCATGCATGGCCTCCTGCCGATCGGACCTGCGGATTCGAAGCGCCAACTGCTCGAAACGTCATGTGCGTTGCCACGAGTGCCGTGCTGTGCCGTGCGAGTTCCGTGCCTGCCGTGCCGTGCCGTCCCCGTGCCCTGCGTGTTCCGCGTCCGTGCGCGCCCCGTGTTCTCGGTCTTCCCTTTCTTCAGTCTTCCCGTTTCTGACCGGACGTACGTTCTCCACGGGCCGCTTGTTCACCGCGGGTTGGCGGTTGGCGTCCCGGTGGGCGGGCGCCGGGGGGAGGGGGAGACGGCCCGTCAGCGGCGCAGTGCGCGGCGCAGGACGGTGCGGGCCCGGCGCCGGGCGCGGCCGAGGACGCGGTGCGCCGCGCGGCGGGTCCGGGACGAGCGCAGTTCCCGGAAGAGGAGTTGGTAGCGCTCGGCGATCGGCTCGGGGTCGTACCGCCGGGCGCTCTCCCGCGCCGCCTCGGCCATCTTCCGGCGGCGCACGGGGTCCTCTATGAGGTCGAGCAGTCCGGTGGCGAGCGCCCGGCCGTCGCCGGGCGGCACCAGCAGGCCGTCCGTGCCGTCGTCGATGATCTCGGCCGGTCCTAGCGGGCAGTTGGTGCTGACGACCGGCACACCGCAGCGCATCGCCTCGACGAGGGTCATGCCGAACGACTCGGCGTCCGAGGCGGAGGCCACGATCGACGCCTTGGCGAACTCCGCCTCGATCGGCGAGCGCGGCCCGGTCAGTGCGACGCGTTCGGTCAGCCCCAGCCCGTCGATCAGCCCCTGGAGCTGTGCGCGTTCGGCGCCGCCGCCGTGTATCCGCAGCCGCCAGTCGGGGTGCTTGGCCGAGACCGCGGAGAACGCCTCGATCAGCAGGTCGAAGCGCTTGCCGCGGACCAGCCGGCCGGCCGCCGCGATCACCTTCGACGTGCCGTCGGAGGGTGCGACGGGCGGTGCGGGCACGATGTTGGGCACCGCCAGGACCCGTACGCCGGGCAGTGGCATCCGGGCGCGGTAGACCGCCGCGTCCGCCTCGGTGGTGGTGACCAGGGCGTCCAAGTGCCGGTAGTGGCGGGCGAGTTCGGCGCGCAGGCGCTTGCTGTGCGCGTCGTGGCGCAGGTGTTCCTGGGCGATCCGCAGGGCGCGGCGGGGGCCGAAGCGGGCCAGATAGACGTTGATGCCGGGGCGGGTGCCGATCAGCACGTCGGCGTCGGTGGTGCGCAGGAACTCCGCGGCGCGGACGTCGACCAGCCGGCTGTACTGGTGGTGCCGCTTCTCGGCGAGCGGGAAGTCCTCGGCGGGCTCGGCGAACCGCGGGTCCGCCATGTCGTCGCTGCCGACCCGGGTGTCCACCAGGGGCACCAGTCGCACCCGGGGGTCGAGGGTGAACCGGGGGACCTCGCGGTGGCGCAGCATCGAAACGATCTCGACCTCGTCGACGCCGGGACGGCCGGCGAGCGCGGCGGCGAGGTTGAAGGTGGTGCGGATGGTGCCGCCGATGGCGTACGCGTTGTGCAGCAGGAGGGTGATCTTCATCCGGAGTGGTGTCTTCCCGAGGTCTGCCCAGTCGTGGGGACCGGCGGGTCGCAGCATCGCGGCCGACCCGCCGCGGCCGGCCCGTCCGGCACGGGGCCACCGTGTCGGCAAGGGGTAAGCCGACTGCGTGGCGCGGGTGAGAGGCCGGTAAGAACCACGGGTGAGAGCCGGGTAAGAAAGCCGCCGCCGGACCGGCCGCCCGCCGCCGCCCCGCTGGGGCCTTGGCAGACTTGCCGGGTGACCCATTCCGTGCTGCTCGCCGAGGACGACCGCCCCATCCGCACCGCGCTGGAGCGTGCGCTGACCCTGGAGGGGTACCGGGTCACGGCGGTCGCCGACGGCATCCAGGCGCTGGCCGCCGCACACCGCGAGCGGCCGGACGTGATCCTGCTGGACGTGATGATGCCGGGCATCGACGGGCTGCAGGTGTGCCAGGTGCTGCGGGCCGAGCAGGACCGCACCCCGATCCTGATGCTGACCGCCCGGGTCGAGACCGCGGACCGGATCGCCGGTCTGGACGCCGGGGCGGACGACTACGTGGTCAAGCCGTTCGAGGTCGAGGAGGTCTTCGCCCGGCTGCGGGCGCTGCTGCGGCGGACCGCGGCGGGTGAGGCCGGCGCGGCCGCGGGCGGCGGCACCGGTGCGGCTCCCGGGCCGGGCGGTGAGGAGGCGGCCGGCGGGTACGACGCCCGGGCGGTGGACAGCGGGGTCGTCGAGGCGGCGGACCTGCGGATCGACGGGCCCTCGCGGCGCGCCTGGCGCGGTGACCGGGAGCTGGAGCTGACCCGGACCGAGTTCGAGCTGCTGGAGCTGCTTGCCCGGAATGCCGGGATCGTCCTGGACCACTCGACGATCTACGACCGGATCTGGGGCTACGACTTCGGGCCGGGCTCCAAGAACCTCGCGGTCTACGTCGGCTATCTGCGGCGCAAGGTCGACGTCCCGGGCAGCCGCCCGCTGATCCACACGGTGCGGGGCGTCGGCTACGTCCTGCGGGAGGACTGACGTGCCCGGCCGGCTGCGGGCCTGGTTCCGGTCCCGGACCGCCGCCTGGCGGGACCGCGGGCGGGCGGCCTGGCTGCGCACCCGCCGGCCGGCCAGTCTGCGCACGGCCTTCGCGGTGGCGTTCGCGACCGGGGCCGCGGTGGTCACCGTGCTTGTGGGGTTCCTCAGCTATGACGCGGCGGCGCGGCTGGTGCGGGTGGACGAGAAGTCGGTGTTCTCCGAGGTCGTACGGGACCTGCGCACGCAGGTGCAGGAGAAGGAGTTCGGGCCGTCCGATTACGCGGCGTCCGATCCCGACCACGACGGGCCGCGCGACGATCTGACCCGGCCGACCCGTACCGATGTGCAGATCCTGGGCGCCGGCGGCCGGATCGTGGAGCTGGGGCGCCCGGCCCTGCCGGCCGGTGCCGCCGAGCGGCGGATCGCCACCGATCCGCACGCCGGCCGGTACGCGGAGCGGGAGGCGGACCTCGGCGGCGACGAGTACCACGTCGCGACCGTCGCGCTCGGTGGCGGCCGCGGGGCCGTGCAGGTCGCCCAGAGGTTCAGCGAGACCGAGGATCTGCTCTCGGCGCTGCAGCAGCGCACCGTCCTGCTGGCGGCCGTGGTCATCGCGCTGGCCGGCACGGTCGGCTGGTGGCTGGCGCGCCGGATCACCGGGCGGCTGGTGCGGCTGACGTCGGTCGCGGAAAACGTCGCCGAGCACGGGCGGCTGGACGTGCCGGTGCCGGTGGCCGGCCGGGACGAGGTGGCCCGGCTGGGGCGGGCCTTCGACGACATGCTGGGGCGGCTGGCCAGCGCCGTCCAGGACCAGCAGCGCCTCGTCCAGGACGCCGGGCACGAGCTGCGCACCCCGCTGACCTCGCTGCGGACCAACATCTCGCTGCTGAAGCGGTTCGACGACCTGCCGCCGGAGGCCCGCGAGGAGCTGCTCGCCGACCTGGCGGGCGAGGCCCGGGAGCTCAGCGATCTGGTCAACGAGCTGGTGGGGCTGGCGGCCGGGCAGCGCGACGACGACCCGCTGTCGGAGGTGAGCCTGGCGGAGGTGGCGGAGAAGGCGGCCGCGTCGGCCCGCCGCCGCACCAGCCGCGAGATCGTCGTACGGACCCTGCGCCCGGCGGTGGCCTGGGGCCGGCCGGCCGCGCTGAACCGGGCGATCGGCAATCTGCTGGAGAACGCCGCCAAGTTCGACGCGGGTGGCACCGAGCCGATCGAGGTACGGGTCACCGGCGCCCGGATCGAGGTCCTCGACCGGGGCCCGGGGATCGCCGGGGCCGACCTCACCCGCGTCTTCGACCGTTTCTACCGCTCGGCGGCCGCCCGCGGGCTCCCCGGCTCCGGGCTCGGCCTCGCCATCGTCCGGGAGATCGCCACCGCCCACGGTGGCCACGCCTTCGCGGCCGCCCGCCCCGGCGGCGGCGCGGTCCTGGGCTTCACGGTCGGGCGGGGGTACGCGCACTGATCCGGCCCGGCCGTCCGCGCCGGCGGGGCCGTCCGCGCCGGCGGGCCGACCGGGGCGGCCCGGCGGCTCGGCACGGTGAGGCAGCCGTGGTGGACCGGCCCGGGCTCCTCAGCGGGCCTCGCCCTGGGCCACCTCCACCGACGCGTGCAGGTCCGCCGCGGCGTCCAGTGCGGCGGCCGCGGAGAACGTGAGGCAGGTGAGCAGTGCCGCGGCGACCAGCCGGCGGCCGCGGAAGCCGGTCCGTATGCGGGGCCGGCCGGCGGGCGGACCGGAGCCGAGCAGCGCGGCGACCCGGCGCGGCACCGGGCCGGCGGTCGCGGCGAGGACCGTACGGGGGCGGTGCGCCGCCGCGGCCTGCGGGCCGGCGGCCAGGGCGGCGCGGCCGATGGCACGGGCGGTGACCCGGCGGTCGCCGACCCGGGCGGCGGCCGCTTCGTCCGCCCAGCGCTCCAGGGCGTACGCCAGCGGTGCGCGCAGGCCGCAAAGCAGCGGATGGCAGACCTCGGCCAGTGCGGCGGTGAGCAGGAAGAGGTGGTGCCGGGCGGCCAGATGGGCGCGCTCGTGGGCGAACAGCGCCTCGCGCTCGGCGGCGGACAGCGCCCGCAGCATCCCGGCGGTGACCACCACCCGGCCCGGCCGCCCCGGGAGGGCGTACGCGTCGGGCGCGGCGTCGGGCAGCACGCACAGGTCGCCGGAGACCGGGTGCGGTGCGGTGGCGCGCCGGGCCGTGCGCAGCTCGGTGCGGTGCCGGCGGGCGCGGTGCCCGGTGGCGAGGGCGCAGGCGGTGAGCAGGACCCCGGCGGCCCCGGCGGCGGGGAGCATGACGGCCGGAGCGCCGTCGACGAGCGGGAGGGAGAGATGGTCGAGCGCGGCGACCGGCGGCAGCCGCAGCGCCCCGGCGGCCAGCAGCAGGCCGAGGGCGGCGGTCGTGCAGCCGGCGAGCAGGGCGGCGCAGCCGGTCAGCAGCCAGGCGGCGGTGCGCGGCGGCAGCGTCTCGGCCAGTCGGCGGGCGGCGGGCACCGCGAGCAGCGGCACCAGCAGCGGGATCCAGACGGCGACGATCACGGGGTGGCCCCGGCGCCCGGCGGCCGGCCGGCCCCCGGCGCCCCCTGCGGGCCGTCCCCGGCGCCCTCCAGCAGTGTGCGGAGCAACTGCTCGTCCTCGCGGGTCAGTTGGGAGACGAAGCGGGCCAGCGCGGTGCCGCGGTCGTGCTGTTTGTCGAGTTCGCTGCGCATCCGCCGGGCGGTCAGCCCCGCGGAGTCCTGTATCGGGGAGTACGCGAAGCCGCGGCCGGACCGGGAGCGGGACACCGCGCCCTTGTCGTGCAGCCGGGACAGGATCGTCGTGACGGTCGTACGGGCCAGCCGGCCGCCGAGGGCGCTCTGCACCTCGGCCGGGCTGAGCGGTCCCTCTGCCGCCCAGAGCGCGGCGAGCACGCTGGCCTCCAGCTCGCCGGAGGGGCGCCGCTGCACGGGTGGTGTCTCCGACATGGAACGCCCTTCGCCTGCTCGTTCGTCTACAGTGCCGTAGACCGTCTACGTGACTGTAGTCGGTCGGGCCGGTCGCGCGGCAGGCCCGCAATCCATTATGGGAGGGGGCACCGACATGGCCGTAGACGCAGCGTTTTCGCAGGTGGCAGCCGGGGCGACGGACCTGGGCCAGACCGTCGACGTGCTCGGCGCCGGCTCGCCGCCGGCGGCGTTCGGGACGCTCGGCCTTTCCCTCGCCGGTGACGCACCGGGCTCGTCCGTGCCGAACGCCGACCGCTCTCCGCTGCCGCTGGTGGCCCTCGTGGTGGCGGTGTCGCTGACCCCGCTCGCCCTGGAGGTGCTCCGCGCCCGCCGCCGGCGCCCGGCGACGGCCGACCCGGAGGAGCAGCACCCATGACCCCCCTCGCCCACCCCCCGACGCCCGCCGCTCCCCGGATCCGCGCGGCCCGGCCGCACCCCCTGGGAACCGCGCGGTGACCGCGCGGGGAGGAGAGCCGGGAACGGAGCCCGGGCCGGGCCGGGAGCCGGTGCCGGGCCGGGAACCGCGACCGCAACTGGGCCCCGGATCCGTCCCCCGGGCCGGCACCGCAGCGCTCCTCACCCTGGCCGCGGTCTGCGCCGTGCTCTTCGCAGCCGCCGCGGTCACCGTCTCCGTACGGCACGGCTCCCCGCTCGCCCCCGAACGGGACACCGTCCACTGGGCCACCGCCCACCACGGCGAGCCGGTACGGTCGCTGGCCCGGGCCCTGACCGCCACCGGCACCGGCCTCGTCCCGTACCTGATGGCCGTCCTCGCCGGGCTGCTGGCCGGCCGCGGCGCCACCGGCCGCCTCCGGGCCGTGACCTGCACGGTGGTCGTCCTCGCCGTCGGCCAGGCGATCCGCTACGGCCTGATGGAACTGCTCGCCCGGGCCCGCCCGCCGGCCGCCTACTGGGCCGGGCACGCCACCGGATACGCCTTCCCCTCCGGCCACGCCACCACCTCGGCACTCGCGGCCGGCCTGCTCGCCTGGGGCCTGGCGCACCGCTGCGGCCCGGCCGTCGCCCGCACCTGGTGCGGAGTCCTCGCCCTCTGGGCCGCCGGGGTCGGCCTCACCCGGGTCTACCTGGGCGTCCACTGGCTCGGCGACGTCGTCGGCGGCTGGCTGCTGGCCGCCACCCTGCTCACCCTCGCCCTGCTCCTGGCGCCCACCGCCTTCCGTCGCCGGGCGCCCCGGGCGCACGCCGGGGTGGTGCAGCCCGGGGCGGCACGGTCCGGGGATGAGCATTTCCATGAATAGCTGACGATCCGACCAGGTCTTCCCCAAGGCGGCATGGACGCCGCCCGCGCCGAGCACCACTGTCCTGGGCGCCGGGACCGCACGGATCCCGCCACCGCCCACGGCACGTACCACCGCACCGCACCGCCAGGGGGAGATCGCCATGAACCAGCCGTTCGACGCCCGGCTCCCGCACCCGGCAGCCGGCCGGGAGACCGTCGCCGGAACCCCGCCCGGCCGCTGCCCGGCCGCCGCGGTCAAGGACCCCACCCCGTGCGAGGGCCCGCACGACGCCGCCACCATCGTCGACCGCCACGGCCGCGAGGTGGCCGGCTGCGTCCACCACTGCGCCCGCCTGCTGGCCGGCCTCGAAGGTGCCCGGGTGCACCCGTTCGTCCCGGCCCGGCACGCCCTGGAGATCTACTCCCGGGCCCGCGAACTCCCGCCCTTCGCCTGGGAGATCGGCAGGTAGCCGCACCGGGACCGACGTCCGGCGGCCGTCGCCGTCAGCACTCGATGATGTTCACCGCGAGGCCGCCGCGCGCCGTCTCCTTGTACTTGACGCTCATGTCGGCCGCTTTTGATCATTGCTCTGACCTGCGAATTTGGCGTGGCAAGCGCGCCTTGCGTCACACCAGGGACTTTTCAGGGGCTTCTTGCCGACAGTCACCTACAAGGTATCCGACGGTGCGTGACATGCCTGTGCGGGTCGGATCTTTGGCGTCCATGCAGACGTTCGATCGCTCTATCGGGCCGCTGTACTCGTAATGTGTAGGGCTCGGGTTCGAATCCCGAAGGCGGCTCCGCTGGAACCCCAGCTCAGGAACTCTCTGAGCTGGGGTTTCTTGGTTCAGTGGATGTGGCGGCGCGGCGTCGTCGACGCGCTGTCTCCGCGGCCGTGTGCCCGCGGGCTGGGCTTCGAGCCGCATGAGGAGTTCGCCGCGGCGGCCGTGTACCTGGGCGAGCCCGCGGGGCCGGTGCCGATCGAGTTCGGCCGGGACGGAGTGCCGTTCGATGTCGCAGGTCTGTACGGCGATGCCCGGGCTGTCGTCCGGACGCTCGAAGCCGCGGTCGGCGAGGGCAACTACCCACTGCATGCTGCCCATGGGGTAGCGGGCCGCTTGTCCTCGGCTGTGTGGCGCGTCGCGGCTGGGCGATAGTGTTGCGTGGCAAGGAGTGCTGCGGACACGTTGGGTGGGCTCATGCGGATGCGGTTCGAAGCCGGGGCCGAGGAGGAGTACGAGGCGGCGCGCGGGTTGCTGGTCGACCGGCTGGTCCGGTGGGCCGGGGAGCAGGGGCTGCCGGTTGACGGGTTCCTGGCCGAGGCGGCGCTGGACTACCGGCACGGGGCGACTGCCGACGGTCGGCTGGGGCTGTGGGAGCCGCGGCATGTGGAGGAGTTGGTGCTCTTCTGGCTGCCGCAGACGATCACTGAACTCCCCGGGGAGGAAGGCGGGGACGCCCCGGGCACGCTGCGCACGCTGCTGCGCTATCTGCACGCCGCGCAGCTGGCGGACCCGCGCGGTCCCGCGCTTCAGGACTCCCTCGCAGCGGTCGACGCGGCAGCGGAGCAGTACCCGGCGGCGATGGCGGACCGTAGCCGCTGGGGTCTGGCAAAGTTCTGGGCGACGACGGCTGCCGAGCACGGCGTGGACGTCCTGAACGGGGCGGCGTTGCAGCGATTCGCGGAGCGGGCACAGCGAGGAGAGGTCGCCTACGACGAGCAGGCACTCGACGCGATCATGGAACGGCGGCTGACCGGCCGTGCGCTGTCCGATGCGGCCCGTGCCGAGCCGCAGCTGCCCGTGGCACTCCCTCCGGACGGCGAACTGCGCCGACGGGCCGCGGAGTCGGCGATCGTGGCGCAGTTTCGCGGGCTCGCCGAGTGGGCGGGGCGTGACGGCCGTGCGGTGACGGCGGCTGGGCGGCTACGGATGGCCGATGCCCGCGAGCTGGTGGACGTGCTGGGCACCGGCGACAACGCCGAGGGCGTGCGCTCCTCGGCTGACCTGCCGTGGCTCGGGCTGCTGGTGGAGTGGGCGAAGAAGGCGCGGCTGGTCCGGGTGGTCAAGGGGCGGTTGTACGCGGTGGCCAAGGCCCGGCCGGTGCTGGCCGACCCGCTTCAGCTGTGGCTGCGGGCCTTCGACGCGTGCTTCGAGCTGCGGCAGGCCCTGATCGGTGCGCGCAGCGGCGGGCATGTCGAGTCGATGCTCTTCGATGTGTACGAGGATGTGCTGGAGGATGTACTGAACACCCTCTACAGCTTGCCGTACCCGATGCCCTGGCCGCGGCTGCGTGACTCCGTACACCTGGGCTACCGGGCCCAGTTCCCACTGGACGGCGGGTCGCACGCCGCGCACCGGATGTGGTTCGAGCACGCCGACCGGGACCTGCGCACGGTGCTCGATGTGCTGGTCAACCTGGGCGCGATCGAGCGTGATCGGGGGATGGCCGATCCGGTGTTCCTCGATGCCGACCTCTCCGACGCCGGAGACGAGCTGCCCGCGGACATGCCGCCGGAACTCGCGGAGCTGCTGGGCGTCGCGGGGACGGCCGCGGACCCGGCAGCGCAGGAGCGTGCCCGGGCCCAGCGTGAGGAGCTGACCGCCGGGCCGGTCGAGCTTCTCCGCCTCACTGACCTGGGCACTCGGGCGGTACGACAGCGGCTCCTGGCGGTCGGCCGGGACGCGCCGCTGGTCGGCGAGCTGGCCCATGCCCCGGCGGCCGGCCTGCTGGGCGTGCTGGCCGACGACTACGACCCGGACACCGCCCGCGTGGAGCTGGCCGGCTGGATTGCGGCCCGCGGCGAGCGGGATGCCGCACTGCGGCAACTCGTCGAAGCCGTAAGGTCTATGCCTTTCCACGTGCGTGCGCAGGCGATGCTCGCTGTCCTGCTGGCGGCGTTGCCGGATGGCGAGGGTGAGCGGCTGCTGCGCGGACTGCGCGGCGATGCCTGGCTTGCGCCGCTCGCGCTGGGCGAACTGGCGCACAGTCAACTGCTGTCTCCCGAGGACATGACCGATGCCGAGCATCTGCTGGTGCTCGCCGAGAGCCTGCTCCAGCTCGTGGAGGTGGCGGGTGGCCGGGACGGCGCCGAGGAGGTGCTGCGCGCCCAGGGCATCGAGGCCAGAGACGCGGTTGCCGCCGCACTGGACTCCGCGCACCCGGACCGGTCCGGACTCGACGAGCTCAGGCAACTGGCGGCACGGGCACTGGGTACCCCCGGCGCCCGCCTCGGCCGCGCCCGGAAACCCCGGCGCCCCGGAGGCAAGATCGGCCGCAAGCGGCGCCGCTGACCGGAACAACATCGTCCACCCCGCCGGCGCCGGGTGAGACCGGCATCGATACGCAGTCGGGCGGCGCGAAGCCGATGGGTCCCGGCGTCGTACGTCCTCGGTGGCGCGCTACCGTCGGGGCTGTGGCCGAGGGATGGGGCGAAGACGGGCTGCGGGCTGTGCGCAGCGCGCTCGACACGCTGGACGGGGCGGCGCTGTTTGCCGCGTTGCGCCGTGGACCCGTGCGTGAGGTGCTGCAGATGGCCGGCGATGGGGTGGCCGAGGCCGCAGCGCGAGGACTGCCGGGAGCCGCGGAGATGGCGGCCGCGTTTCTCGGCGCACTCCGGGAGCGCGGCTTCCGGGGCGATGAGGAGCTGGCGCACCGGCTGCGCACGGTCACGGGCGACGCAGCTACCCCCCTCCTGCGCCCGATTCCGGTCGATATGGAGATGCTCGCCATGCTGCTGGAGGGTGACCCGGCCGAATTCGGGGGCCGGCTCGATCTGTCCACTGGGGAGTGCCGGCCGGCGTTCGCTGACGAGTTGGAGCCTGGGCTTGAGGCCGAGGAGGCGAACGATCCCGAGCGATGGCTGTGCGTTCCGGCTCTGGGCTCCCGGGCCGGTTACCGGGACATGGAGCTGTTCATCGACGGGCTAGGCGACGCTGCCCTTGCCGACCGGCTGAGGATCGCCATCGGCGGGCGGGGCGCCTTCCGGCGCTTCAAGGACGCCCTCGGCCATGACGAGCGCTCCTGGCGTCGGTACCTCCGGTTCTGCGATGAGCGACAGCGTGGTCGGGCTCGCGCCTGGCTGGCCGAGGAGGGCTATTGTCCGCGGCTCCCTGTACGGAGACTCTGACCTGTGCAAGGGGGCAGGGAGAAGGCGGCTCGTGTACACCCCGACGGGCGGGGCCGCGCGACGGCGGGACGAGCCTGCGCCATCCGGCACGTTCGCCGTCGACCAGGGATATCGCGTTCCGTTGAGCCGCGGCCTCGCAGAGTCAGACCTTGACGATGCGGATGCCGGGGCCGCACAGCATGAGGAGGTCCTCGGGGGCCGACGTCAGGACGGTCACAGGGGCGGGCGAGGCGAGTGCGGTGGCGGTCACGATGGCGTCGAGGGCGTACTTGTGGCCGTGCAGGCCAGCGGCGGCGAGGAGTTTGCTGGCGTGGCGGGCGATGGCTTCCGTGGGCGGGACGATGTTCACGCGGGAAACGGCGTAGTCGAAGCGGGCCTGGTCGACCTTGGGATCGCGTGCTTCGACCAGCGTGACGGAGCTGGTGACCACGCGGATGTCCTCGGCCTCGGCCGCAGCCAGCCACTCGGTGAGTTCAGGGGAGCGTCGTACGAGTTTGGACAGCCCCTCGCAGTCCAGGATGAGTGTCCCGCTCACGCGGCGTCCGCCGAGCCGACCGTGTCACCGCGCAGGATGGCTCGCTTGGTCTCGACCGCTACTTGGTCCACCGGGCCGTGTTCGGCTTCGGCGTCTTCGATGAGTTCGCGCAGCCGGTCCCGCTCCAGCTGGCGCTGGATGAGAGCTTCGACGTAAGCGGACATGCCTCGCTTGCCGGTGCGTGCCTTGAGGGCGGCGATGGTGCCTTCGTGGAGGGAGACGGAGACCGGACGGACGGGGCCTTCGCCGGGAGCGGGGGAGGTGGTCATGGATCTACTTTAACAAAACTCTTGTTATTGAGGGATCGCCATCCGTGTCTGGCCCTCCGTGCAGGCATCGGCTGCATAGCCGTCACTGCAGAACTGCTCGAAGGGTGTGCCACGGGGAAGGGGCCGTCGTCGAGCAGGCGCGATGAATCCCCAGGGTCAGACGCCGATCCGTGAAGGATTTCCCAGGGACTTTTCAGGGACTTTCAGGTCTGTCCCAGGGAGGTTCCAGGGACTTTCCGCAGGGTAAGCAGAGAAGGCCCTGACAGCGCTGTAAGAAGCGAACGCACTGGTCAGGGCCTATTTCCTCAGCACTCGATGATGTTGACGGCCAGCCCGCCCCGCGCCGTCTCCTTGTACTTGACGCTCATGTCGGCGCCGGTGTCCTTCATGGTCTTGATGACCTTGTCGAGCGAGACATGGTGCCGGCCGTCGCCGCGCAGGGCCATGCGGGCCGCGGTGACGGCCTTGACGGCGGCCATGCCGTTGCGCTCGATGCACGGGATCTGGACCAGGCCGCCGACCGGGTCGCAGGTCAGGCCGAGGTTGTGCTCCATGCCGATCTCCGCGGCGTTCTCCACCTGCTCGGGGGAGCCGCCCAGGACCTCGGCCAGGCCGCCGGCGGCCATGGAGCAGGCCGACCCGACCTCGCCCTGGCAGCCGACCTCGGCGCCGGAGATCGAGGCGTTCTCCTTGAAGAGCATGCCGATGGCCCCGGCGGCGAGCAGGAAGCGCACCACACCGTCCTCGTCCGCGCCGGGCACGAAGTTGATGTAGTAGTGCAGCACGGCCGGGATGATGCCGGCGGCGCCGTTCGTCGGCGCGGTCACGACCCGGCCGCCGGCGGCGTTCTCCTCGTTGACCGCCATCGCGTAGAGGGTGATCCACTCCATCGCGCGGGCGGTGGCATCGCCCTCGGCGCGCAGCTTGCGGGCCGAGCCGGCCGCGCGGCGGCGGACCTTCAGGCCGCCCGGCAGGATCCCCTCGCGGGACATGCCGCGGGTCACGCACGCCTGCATCACCCGCCAGATCTCCAGCAGGCCCTCGCGGATCTCGTCCTCGGTGCGCCAGGCCTTCTCGTTCTCCAGCATCAGGGCGGAGATGGACAGGCCGGTCTGCTCGGACAGCCGCAGCAGCTCGTCGCCGGTGCGGAAGGGGTACTTCAGGACCGTGTCGTCCGGCACGATCGGGTTCTCGCCCGCCACCGCGTCCTCGTCGACGACGAAGCCGCCGCCCACCGAGTAGTACGTCTTGTTCAGCAGCTCGGTGCCCTGGGCGTCGTAGGCCGCGATCGTCATGCCGTTGGCGTGGTACGGCAGGGCCTTGCGCCGGTGCAGGACCAGGTCCTCGTCGAAGTCGAAGGCGATCTCGTGGGCGCCGAGCAGGCTGATCCGCCCCGACTCCTTGATCGCGTCGACGCGGTCGTCGGCCGTCTCCACGTCGACGGTGCGGGGGGAGTCGCCCTCCAGACCGAGCAGGACGGCCTTGGGCGTGCCATGGCCGTGGCCGGTGGCGCCCAGGGAGCCGAAGAGTTCGGCGCGGACGCGGGCCGTCTGGGCGAGCAGACCGTCCTTCTTGAGCCGGCCGGCGAACATCCGGGCGGCGCGCATCGGGCCGACGGTGTGGGAGCTGGAGGGACCTATGCCGATGGAGAAGAGGTCGAAGACGGAGATGGCCACGGGGGCGGACTCCCTTGTCTGCTCGTGGTGGACGGTGGAGCTATGGGACAGGTGGGGGGTTTCTGTGCCGAATGTCGAGCGTAACGCGGACCCGGCACGGTGCCCTCAGACGGAAACCGTCGGTCGGCCGTCGGCGGGCGGAACAGGAGGTGTCGGTGTCACGGTGGGTGCCAGGTCGGCCACCGCGGCGGCCGGCGAACCGGTCAGACCGGTCGCCCGGGCCCGGACACCGGCCCGTACGGCCCAGAAATAGAAGGCCGGCGCGGAGAGCGCGACCAGGGCGGTGTCCAGCCCGTCGGGGATGAGGCCGCGGCCGCCGAATTCCGGACTGCCCAGCGCGGACAGCGTGGCCAGCCAGAGCAGGAAGGCGATCATCCACCAGGCCGGGGCGAACTGCCGCCGCAGCCCGGCCGCGCCGAAGGACCCGGCCTTGTGGCGCAGCACCAGCACCGCGATCGGCACGGACACCAGCGTCAGCGCGGTCACCTTCCCGGTGTCCGGCCACTTCGACCAGTACAGGGCACAGGCCGCGAAGGCGAAGGTGACCGGGCAGAGGATCCCGGCGGCCGGGAGCCGGAACGGACGGGGCAGCTCCGGCGCGGTCCGGCGCAGCACCCCCACCGCGATCGGCCCGATCAGATACGAGATGACCATGGCCGCCGAGACCACCCCGGCCAGCGCCTGCCAGCTGCGCCCGACGGTCAGCAGCAGCAGGACGGAGAAGCCGAGGTTGAGCCACATCGCCGGGCGGGCGGTGCCGTACCGCGGGTGCACGGCCGCCAGCTTCCGGGGGAAGAAGCCGGTCTCCGCCAGGTTGGTGACCATGTACGCGGCCGAGGCCACATTGGCGATGTTGGAGCCGGCCGGCGAGATGAAGGCGCCGAACTGCAGCAGGGTGACCACCCAGTGCAGCATCAGCAGCTCGGCGAGGTCGGCGAACGGCGAGCTGAGGTTCACGCCCTGCCAGCCACCGGCCTGCGCCAGCTGTCCGGGCGGCACCGACCCGAGGTACGCGGTCTGCAGCGCCAGGTAGATCACCAGGCCCAGGGCGAGCGCGCCGACCAGCGCGACCGGGATGGCCCGGCCCGGGTTCCGGGCCGCGCCGCCGAGGTTGACCACGGCCTGGAACCCGTTGAAGGCGAAGACCACGCCGCAGGTGGTGACGGCGGTGAGCACGGCCGACCAGCCGTACGGGGCGAAGCCGCCCTGCGCGGTGAAGTTCGAGGTGTGGAAGCCGGAGGCGGTCAGCGCCACCACGGCGAGCACCGGGATGGCGAACTTCACCACGGTGAGCACGGTGTTCGCACGGGCCAGCAGCTGCACCGACCAGTAGCAGGTCAGCCAGAGCGCGACGGTCAGGGCCAGCGCCACGGCCAGGCCGGACGCCGAGAGCTGGTGGCCGGCCCCTTCGACCAGCCCCTTCGCCCAGCCGAAGTCCCAGGACGTCATGTACTGGGTGGCGGCGATCGACTCGATCGGGATGAGTGAGGCGACCGCGATCCACACCGCCCAGCCGGTGAGGAAGCCGAGCACCGGCCCGTGCGAGAGGTGGCCGTAGCGGGCCATCCCGCCGGGTACCGGGTAGGCCGCGCCGACCTCCGCGTAGGACATCGCGATCATGCCGATGAAGACGGCACCGATCACCCAGGCGACCAGCGCCGCGGGGCCCGCCACCTGGGCGGCGGCACCGGCGCCGAAGAGCCAGCCGGAGCCGAAGATCGAGCCGATGCCGATCATGATGAGGGCGAAGAGGCTGAGCCCCTTCCGGTCGCCCGCGCTCATGTCCATGGGGTGGTGCCGTCCGTCCTGCTGTGGGAAATGCCCCCTCGCCGTTGAAGGGCCGCTGCGTATGCCGCTGACACCTTATTTCGCGCCAAACACCGTGAATCACCGGAATCCACGTGAGGGCGGGCGATGTTGGGGAAAGGGGGAGGGGGAATCCGGGCATGCAGACCACGAGCCCGGGACCAACGGCCCCGGGCTCACGGCCCGTTGAGCCCCGGCCCGCCGCTCACCGGCGGGCCGGAGGATCACCGCATGAGACGCGTCACAGCGACGGGTACAGCGGGTACTTCTCCGCGAGTGCGGTGACGCGGGCCTTGAGGGCTTCGGCGTCGTAGTCCGGCTTGAGGGCCTGGGCGATGACGTCGGCGACCTCGCGGAAGTCGTCGGCCGTGAAGCCGCGGGTGGCCAGGGCCGGGGTGCCGATCCGCAGACCCGAGGTCACCATCGGGGGGCGCGGGTCGTTGGGGATGGCGTTGCGGTTGACGGTGATGCCGACCTCGTGCAGACGGTCCTCGGCCTGCTGGCCGTCGAGCTGGCTGTTGCGCAGGTCGACCAGGACGAGGTGGACGTCGGTGCCGCCGGACAGGACCGACACGCCGTGCTCGGTGACGTCGTCCTGGACCAGGCGCTCGGCCAGGATCTTGGCGCCTTCGAGGGTGCGCTGCTGGCGCTCCTTGAACTCGTCGGAGGCGGCGACCTTGAAGGAGACCGCCTTGGCCGCGATGACGTGCTCCAGGGGGCCGCCCTGCTGGCCCGGGAAGACCGCGGAGTTGATCTTCTTGGAGATCTCGGGGGTGGCGGAGAGGATGACGCCGCCGCGGGGGCCGCCGAGGGTCTTGTGGGTGGTGGTGGTCACCACGTGGGCGTGCGGCACCGGCGAGGGGTGCAGCCCGGCCGCCACGAGGCCCGCGAAGTGGGCCATGTCGACCATCAGGTAGGCGTCGACCTCGTCGGCGATACGGCGGAAGGCGGCGAAGTCGAGCTGGCGGGGGTAGGCCGACCAGCCGGCGACGATCAGCTTGGGGCGGTGCTCCTTGGCCAGGCGCTCGACCTCGTCCATGTCGACCAGGTTGGTCTTCTCGTCGACGTGGTAGGGGACGACGTTGTAGAGCTTGCCGCTGAAGTTGATCTTCATGCCGTGGGTCAGGTGCCCGCCGTGGGCGAGGTTGAGACCCAGGATGGTGTCGCCCGGCTTGAGCAGGGCGAACATGGCGGCGGCGTTGGCCTGGGCGCCGGAGTGGGGCTGGACGTTGGCGTAGGGCGCGCCGAAGAGGGCCTTGATGCGGTCGATGGCGATCTGCTCGACGACGTCGACGTGTTCGCAGCCGCCGTAGTAGCGGCGGCCGGGGTAGCCCTCGGCGTACTTGTTGGTGAGGACGGAGCCCTGGGCCTCCATGACGGCGACGGGGGCGAAGTTCTCCGACGCGATCATTTCGAGGGTGGACTGCTGGCGGTGCAGCTCGGCGTCGACGGCGGCGGCGACGTCGGGGTCGAGCTCGTGCAGGGAGCTGTTCAGAAGCGACATGGGTCTTCCTGGAGGAGTCAGAGGGCGCGGGGAGCTGCCACTCGGGCGGGGTGGCTCACTCGGTGATGAACGCGGCGTACTCGTCGGCCGACAGCAGCTCGGCGGGCTCGTCGCTGATCTTCACCTTGAACAGCCAACCGCCCTCGAACGGGGCGGAGTTCACCAGCGAGGGGTCGTTGACGACGTCCTCGTTGATCTCCACGATCTCGCCGTGCACGGGCGCGTAGAGATCGCTGACCGACTTGGTCGACTCCAGCTCACCGCAGCTCTCGCCCGCCGTGACCGTGGAGCCGACCTCCGGGAGCTGCACGAAGACGACGTCGCCGAGCGCGTTCGCCGCGTGCTCCGTGATGCCGACCGTCGAGACGCCTTCCTCGGCGGCCGACAGCCACTCGTGCTCCTTGCTGTAGCGCAGCTGCTGGGGGTTGCTCATGGCTCGATTCTCCTGTACGCGAGGGTGTGATCGTGAATGGGGGCACCTCCCCGGACGAAGTCCGGGGGGAACGTCTTGCACAGTGAGACGCGCGGTGGCGCGCCGCCGTCCGGTCCGCCGGGGCGGAACCGCTACTTCTGCCGCTTGTAGAAGGGCAGCGCGATGACCTCGTACGGCTCATGGCTTCCACGGATGTCCACGCGGACACCCTCGGTGCCCGGGGTGGCGTATGCCGCGTCGACGTACGCGATGGCGATCGGCTTGCCGAGCGTGGGGGAGGGGGCGCCCGAGGTGACCTCGCCGATCACCGTGCCGTCGGCGGAGACGACCGGGTAGCCCGCGCGCGGGACCCGGCGGCCCTCGGCGATCAGCCCGACCAGCTTGCGCGGCGGGGCGGTCTCGGCGCGTTCGGCGGCCCTCTCCAGCGCGGCGCGGCCGACGAAGTCGCCGTTGTTGGCCGTCTTCTCGAACTTCACGACCCGGCCCAGGCCCGCGTCGAACGGGGTGGTGGCGGTGGTGAGCTCGTGCCCGTACAGCGGCATGCCCGCCTCCAGGCGCAGGGTGTCCCGGCAGGACAGGCCGCACGGCACCAGGCCGGCGTCCTTGCCGGCCTCGGTCAGCGCCTCCCAGAGGGCGACCGCGTCGGCCGGCCGGACGAACAGCTCGAAGCCGTCCTCGCCGGTGTAGCCGGTACGGGCGATCAGCGCCTCGACGCCGGCGACCGTGCCGGGCAGGCCGGCGTAGTACTTCAGGCCGTCCAGGTCCGCGTCGGTCACCTTCTTGAGGATGCCGGGCGACTCCGGGCCCTGGACCGCGAGCAGTGCGTAGGCGTCCCGGTCGTCCCGGACCACGGCGTCGAAGCCGCCGCCCCGGGCGGTCAGCGCGTCCAGCACGACCTGGGCGTTGGAGGCATTGGCGACGACCATGTACTCCTGGTCGGCGAGGCGGTAGACGATCAGGTCGTCGAGGATGCCGCCCTCGGCGTTGCAGATCATGGTGTACCGGGCGCGGCCGGTCTTCACCCCGCCGATGTTGCCGACCAGGGCGAAGTCGAGGAGGTCGGCGGCCTGCGGGCCGGTGACGGTGATCTCGCCCATGTGGGAGAGGTCGAAGAGACCGGCGCGGGTGCGGACCGCGACGTGCTCGTCGCGCTCGCTGCCGTAGCGCAGTGGCATGTCCCAGCCGGCGAAGTCGGTCATGGTCGCGCCGAGTGCCCGATGCGTGGCATCGAGCGCGGTGCGGCGGGGGGCATCAGTCATGGTTCTGGGCTCCCAGGCAGGGGTGACAAGACGTTCTCCCCATCTGTCATCGGAACCTGAGAGGTTCACCGGGAGCCCGCGAACGGGCCCGGTTTGCACCTTGGGTGGAGCCGCCCCGTGGGCCGGGCCGGCTCGCTTTTCAGATCTGCCTCGCCCGCGCGGTATAGGGGCCTGAGAGATTCAAGGGAGGACTTGCTCCTTCGGCGCCCCGCCGTGGCGGCCGGGGACTCTCCCGCGCGGATTCAAGCGGCCGGTATGCAGTTGGCGGTGCACGAGTGAAACGGGATGTGCACGTGGCGCGCACATCATTGCACGGGATCGCCGAATACAGGAGGCCCGGTTGCCGCACCGTCCCCGACGTGGGCGGATCGGACAATCGCCTTGATGGCCATTACCTTTTCTTGACACTGTGCGGGTAGGGAACCGGCCCCGGGCCGGACCGCAACCCGGACACAACCCGGACGGGGAGGGTGATCACGGTGCACAGGGACGCGGCACTCGCGGCCGCTTCGGGGGCCGGACCCGAAGAGCCGGCGGCGGTCCGCGCCGCCGCCTCCCGGGCCCGGCGCCCGGCCCGCCCGGTCGTGCGGCCGGGGCGCGGCGCACGGGTGGTGGACCTCCGCGGCGGGCGCCGGGCCCGGCCCGCCGCCGAGCTGCGCTTCCCGCCCGGCGACCTGGTGGTCGTCTCCGGCCTGCCCGGCAGCGGCAAGAGCACCCTGATGCACCGCGTCGTCCCGACGCTGGACGGCGGCGGCGCCGAGGTGCACCGGATCGACTCCCAGGACGTCCGCGAGCGCTGGGAACGCGGCCGGCTGCGCCGGCTGCCCTACGGCCTGTACCGCCCGCTGGTCCGGGCCGCGCACTACCTCGCGCTCGGCCGGGCGCTGCGCTCCGGCCGCAGCGTGGTGGTGCACGACTGCGGGACGCTGGCGTGGGTGCGCCGCTGGATCGCCCGGGCGGCCGGCCGCGGCGGCCGCGGGCTGCATCTCGTGCTGCTCGACGTGACACCCGAGGTGGCCCGGGCCGGCCAGGAGGCGCGCGGCCGCGGGGTCTCGGGGTACGCCTTCGCCCGGCACCGCCGGGCGGTGTCCCGGCTGGTCGACGGCGCGGAGGCGGCGCGGCTGCCCCGGGGGTTCGCCTCGGCCGTGCTGCTGGACCGCCGTGCGGCGAGCGCCCTGGAAACCCTCACCTTCCGCTGACCGCCGCGGCTCTTCCGTCCGCGCCGCCGCCCGCCGCGGCGTGACCCGCCCGGTGGGCGCGGCCTCCGCCTCCCCTCGTCTAGGGTCTTGGGCCAGAAAGTGCGAGTGCGGTGTGGAACACGGGTGGATGCAGATGAACTTTCCGGAGCAGGGGATACCTCAGCTGGCCTGGCCGGCGAACGAGCTGGAAGAGGTGCTGGCCGCGTCGGTCGGGCATCCCGGCGCCGGCGGCCGGATCGTCGAGGTCCTGGGCCGCAGCCGGCTCTGGGTGCCGCTGCCCAACGGCGGCGGTCCGGACGGCGCGGGGCTCGGTACCGCCGGACTGGACCTGCCCACCGTCGACATCGGCGGACTGGCCTACGTCCCCGTCTACAGCTCCGAGCAGGAGTTCCTGCGGGTCGTCGGCTCGCACATGTCCTTCACCGTCGCCCCGGCCCGGGAGTTCGCCCGCGGGCTGCCGCCGAAGGTCGGGATCGCGGTGAATCCGGACGGGACGGTCGGCGTCCCGCTGCCGCCGCCCGCGGTGGCCGAATTGTGTCGCTCGGGACGTCAGGAACCGGACAGCGCGGCACTGCCGAGCGGCGCCCGGGTCCGGCTCTTCGAACCGGACTGGCAGGACGAGCCGGTGGACTTCCTGGCCGCCGCCGGACTGGAGTTCTCCGGCGTCGGAATTGTCCTGACTGCCCGGCGTGTCCTGGCCAGTGTGGAGGGCGACACGCCCGCGCTGTTCGTCGGTGTCCAGGTCGCCACGGCCCCCGAGGCGCTGCACGACGGCTCGGCCCGCGACGCGGTGCTCGCCGGCCTGGGACGCGCCCTGGGCGCGGTGCCGGTGCCCTGGCCCGTCCAGCTCGTCATGCTCGACCTCGCCCAGGGCGACCCGGTCGCCGACTGGATGCTGGAGCGGGTGCGGCCCTTCTACTCCCGCGACCACTCCTAGGGGCCGCCGTCGTTGCGGACCCCGCGGCCTTCCGGCCCTGGACCATCGGCAAGCTCTAAGCTGGTTGGATGACGCGCGGGCGCACCCACACGTGCCCTGCCGAGAGAAGGGACGGACCACGTGAGTGCGGGTGCGCATCAGGGGCCGGCGGCGGCCGGACAGCTGGAGCAGCTGCTGCAGCAGGTCTCGCCCGGCCGTTACGACGCCTACGAGGCGCTGTTGCACGCACTTGCCGCCGGTCAGGTCTGGATGCTGCTCTGGCACGGCCGGGCCGGTTCGCCCGACGCGCAGTACGGGAACATGGAGGTCGACGGCCTCGGCTACGCCCCGTGCGTGACCTCCGCGCCCGAACTCGCCGCCTCCGGCTGGAACCGCGACCACGAGGTCGTCAGCGGCCCGGACATCGCCGCCGCGCTCTTCCCCGACCGCTGGGGGCTGTGGCTGAATCCGCACGCTCCCGGTGGTGGAGTCGGCATTCCGTGGCTCGATCTGCGCCGGATCGCCGGCGGCCTCGACCGGCTGCCCGCCGGCCCGCTGCGGATCTCCGAACCGGTCATCGACATCCCGCAGTTCTACGCCCTGCTGGCGCAGAACGCCCATCGCACGCCCGCCGTACGCTCGTTGCGCCGCGCCTGGGTGCAGCCCGCGCTCGGCGCCCCGTATCTGGCGATCGGTCTGGATCTGTACGACACCGGCCCGCAGGCGGTGGATTCGGCCCGGTTGATGATCCAGCAGTCGATCGGTGCCGTTCCGGACGGACTGCCGGTCTCCACGGTCGCGATGAACGACGAGTACGACCCGGTCGCCATGTGGATGCGGGCCGCCGCCCGGCCGTTCTTCGACCGTGACGGCTACACCCAGCAGCCGGCCCAGCCGCCGGCCCCCTCGTACGGCTACGGCTACCCGCGCCCTTACTGACAGCTGGTCTCTCCCGCCGGAGCGTAGCGCTCCGGCGGGTGTCCTACGGTGAATTCGCCCCGTACACACCGCGGTTGAGGCATTCTCCCGCGGCCCTTCGCTCCGCTCAGCCCGAACTTGTGTCCGTATAACGGAACGTCGTGGAGCACATCACAGTTGCGCATCCTTTCCCCGCCAGGGCTGGTGACTGATCGCGAAGGGGATGAAGACTCCGGAAACAACAAGGGCCTCGGTCCTTTGTGCGAGCGTGATTCCGGGCGGCGTCGTGTGAACCGCTCCCTTCCGCGAGATGAACTCCCGCGAGGACCACCGGACTTGCTCCGCAGTGCACCACTTGACGTGAACCAGGCCGCTACCGCGGCGGGCAGGGGCCGGCCACCGTCGGCCGAGAGGGGTCAAAGGCACCGTGACCGCACCGATCGAGACCACCGGGGCGGCTGCCGAGGCGCAGCCGGAAGCGGTGCTGGAGGGCGTGGCGAGCAAGCGCATCGAAGGGCGCTCGCTCGGCCAGATCGCATGGCTGCGCTTCCGGCGGGACAAGGTCGCGGTGGCGGGTGCCATCGTTGTCATCCTGCTGATCGTCGTCGCGGCGTTCTCCCGTCCGCTGCAGGCGCTGCTGGGGCTGGACCCCAACGCGCCCAACGAGTCGCTGATCGACCCCAACACCACGCTGCCCAAGGGGGACTTCGGCGGAATGAGCGGGGACCACCCGCTCGGCGTGGACCCGAAGTTCGGCCGCGATCTGCTCGC
This sequence comes from Streptomyces sp. NPDC021749, assembly GCF_040640655.1. Taxonomy (NCBI): domain Bacteria; kingdom Bacillati; phylum Actinomycetota; class Actinomycetes; order Kitasatosporales; family Streptomycetaceae; genus Streptomyces; species Streptomyces sp. NPDC021749. Next base: position 100,071 of record NZ_JBFACE010000014.1, read on the forward strand.
CCGGGTCCTGGAGGGCTCCTGGGTGTCGCTGATCGTGGCGTTCGGCGCCACCCTGCTGTCGGTCGCCATCGGCACCGTGCTCGGAGTGATCGCCGGCTTCTACCGCGGGCGGGTGGACGCCTTCATCAGCCGCATGATGGACGTCTTCCTGGCGTTCCCGCTGCTGCTGTTCGCCATCGCGATCTCCGCCTCGCTTCAGGGCGGCGCCTTCGGCCTGGAGGGCCTGCCGCTGCACATCTCGGTGCTGATCTTCGTGATCGGCTTCTTCAACTGGCCGTACATGGGACGGATCGTGCGCGCGCAGACCCTGTCGCTGCGCGAGCGGGAATTCGTGGACGCCGCCCGGGGCATGGGTGCGCGCGGACCGTTCATCCTCTTCCGTGAGCTGCTGCCCAACCTGGTGGGCCCGATCATCGTCTACTCGACGCTGCTGATCCCCTCCAACATCCTCTTCGAGGCCGCGCTGAGCTTCCTGGGCGTCGGCATCCAGCCGCCCCAGGCCTCGTGGGGCGGCATGCTCAACCAGGCGGTCAAGTACTACGAGGTCGACCCCCAGTACATGATCGTCCCCGGCCTCGCGATCTTCGTCACCGTGCTCGCGTTCAACCTGCTCGGTGACGGTCTGCGGGACGCGCTGGACCCGCGCAGCCGCTGACGGCACCGCGGGCATCCGCCCGGCCGCCACCGCGCTTTGTGTTGTGACGTTTCTCGACGAACGAAGACCGAACGAAGACGTACGAAGACCGAACGAAGGGGACACCGACCACCATGCGAAGGTCAGTTCCGGCCGCGACCATAGCGGCCATCACCAGTGCGGGCCTTTTGCTGGCCGGCTGCAGCGGGGGCAAGGGCTCCTCGGAGGGCTCCGGCGAGGCCAACGCGGCCACCAAGGGCATCGTCAACGCCTCGGACGCCAAGGGCGGCACGGTCACCTACGCGATGAGCGACGCCCCCGAGTCGTTCGACCCGGGCAACACCTACTACGCCTTCATCTACAACTTCAGCCGGCTCTACGCGCGCCCGCTCACGACCTTCAAGCCGGGCCCCGGCACCAAGGGCAACCAGCTGGTGCCGGACCTCGCCGAGTCCATGGGCAAGCCCAGCGACGGCGGCAAGACCTGGACGTACAAGCTCCGCAAGGGCGTCAAGTACGAGGACGGCTCCACCGTCACCTCGCAGGACGTCAAGTACGCCGTGGAGCGCTCCAACTTCGCGCGTGATGTGCTCTCGCTGGGCCCGAACTACTTCCAGCAGTTCCTCAAGGACAACGACGGCGGCGGCTACAAGGGTCCCTACAAGGACAAGAGCAAGGCCGGTCTGAAGTCCATCGAGACCCCGGACGACCAGACGATCGTCTTCCACCTCAAGAAGCCGTTCGCCGAGTTCGACTACCTGGTCAGCGCCCCGCAGACCGCGCCGGTCCCGCAGGCCAAGGACAAGGGCGCGGACTACACCAAGTCCGTGCTGTCCACCGGCTCGTACAAGTTCCAGAGCTACCAGGAGGGCAAGCAGCTCACCCTGGTCCGCAACCCGCAGTGGTCGGCGAAGACCGACCCGCTGCGCAAGCAGCTCCCGGACAAGATCGTGCTGAACCTGAAGGTCGCCCAGTCGACGATCGACAAGGACCTTCAGTCCGGCAACACCCTGGTCGACCTGGCCGGCCGCGGCGTCGACGGCCAGACGCAGGCCCAGCTCCTGACCGACTCCAAGGAGAAGGCCAACACCGACAACGCGCTCGGCCAGCGCCTCGTCTACACGGCGATCAACACCAAGGTCAAGCCGTTCGACAACCTAGAGTGCCGCAAGGCGGTCGAGTACGCGATCGACAAGAAGGCCGTGCAGACCGCGCTCGGCGGCCCGATCCGCGGTGAGCTGGCCTCCACGGTCCTGCCGACCGACATCGCCGGCTACCAGAAGTACGACCTGTACCCGCAGAAGTACGCCGGCGACAAGCTCGACCTGACCGAGGCCAAGAAGCACTGGGACAAGTGCGGCGCCGGCAAGACCACGACCACCATCCTGGCCCGCAACGACCGCCAGGACGAGGTCGACGCGGCCACCTCGGTCATCGAGTCGCTCAAGAAGATCGGCGTCACCGCCAAGATCCAGTCGTACCCGACGAGCAAGTACTTCTCGGACTACGCCGGTGTGCCGGAGTTCAACAAGAAGAACAACGTCGGCCTGATCATGATGCAGTGGGGCTCCGACTTCCCCACCGGCTACGGCTACCTGCAGCAGATCCTGAACGGCAAGGCCATCAGCAAGTCCGGCAACACCAACCTGTCCCAGCTGGACGACCCGGAGATCAACAAGCTGCTCGAAACGGCCATCGCCAACACCGACAAGGCGGCCCGCGAGAAGGCGTACGCCGAGATCGACAAGAAGACGATGGAGCAGGCGGCGCTGGTCCCGCTCACCTACTTCAAGGTCCTGATGTACCGCTCGCCCAAGGCCACCAACCTGGTGTCCACGTCGGCCTTCAGCGGTCAGTACGACTACCTCAACATCGGCGTCAAGAAGTAGCAGCCCTGGAAGGCAGGTGAAGGCATTGGTGTCCGCGGGCCGGTCCCGGCCGGCCCGCGGCGCCGACGCCGCATCCCCGTGTTCTCGTACATCATCCGCAGGTTGATCAGCGCAGTGATCCTGCTGCTGATCGTCAGCGCGGTCACTTTCGGCATCTTCTTCCTGCTGCCGAAACTGGCCGGGCAGAGCGCCGACCAGCTTGCCCAGCAGTACATCGGAAAGGCCCCCACGGCCGCGGACATCGCCGCGGTGAAGAAGAACCTCGGCCTGGACAAGCCCGTGTACGAGCAGTACTGGGACTTCCTCAAGGGCATCTTCGCCGGCGTGGACTACAAGTTCGGCCCGGAAGCGGCCACGTGCCACGTGCCGTGCTTCGGCTACTCGTTCAAGACCCACATCGAGGTCTGGCCGGAGATCCAGTCCCGGCTCCCGGTGACCCTCTCGCTCGCCGCCGGCGCGGCCGTGCTCTGGGTCGTCTCCGGCGTCGCCACCGGCGTGCTCTCCGCGCTGCGCCCCGGCTCGTTCTTCGACCGTACGGCGATGGGCGTGGCGCTGGCCGGCGTCTCCCTCCCGATGTTCTTCACCGGCGCGCTGGCCCTGGCCCTGTTCACCTACCAGTGGCCGATCTTCGAACGCAGCGACTACGTGCCGCTGCTGGACAACCCGTTCCTGTGGGCCCGCACCCTGGTGCTGCCCTGGGTCACCCTGGCCTTCCTCTACTCCGCGCTCTACGCCCGGCTCACCCGGGCCGGCATGCTGGAGACGCTGTCCGAGGACTTCATCCGCACCGCCCGCGCCAAGGGCCTGCGGGAGCGCAAGGTGGTCGTCCGGCACGGTCTGCGCGCCGCGCTCACCCCGATCATCACCGTCTTCGGCATGGACCTCGGCCTGCTGCTCGGCGGTGCGCTCATCACCGAACAGGTCTTCTCGCTCAAGGGAGTCGGCGCCTTCGCCGTCGAGGCGATCAACGCCAACGACCTGCCGAACATTCTCGGCGTCACCCTGCTCGCCGCGTTCTTCATCGTCATATGCAACCTGGTGGTGGACGTTCTGTACGCCGCCGTCGACCCGCGGGTGAGGCTCTCGTGACCGACTCCTCCGAGGACAGGACCGCCACCGAGGCGGCCACCCCGAAATCGTCGCCGCAGACGTCCGCCTTCCTCGAAGTGCGCGACCTGAAGGTGCACTTCCCCACGGACGACGGCCTGGTGAAGTCCGTCGACGGGCTGACCTTCAGCCTGGAGAAGGGCAAGACGCTCGGCATCGTCGGCGAGTCCGGCTCCGGCAAGTCGGTGACCTCGCTCGCCGTGATGGGCCTGCACCGCGCCTCGCGCCAGCAGCGCAGCAAGGTCCGGATGTCCGGCGAGATCTGGCTGGACGGCAAGGAGCTGGTCTCCGCCGACCCGGACGAGGTGCGCCGGCTGCGCGGCCGCGAGATGGCGATGATCTTCCAGGACCCGCTGTCCGCGCTGCACCCCTTCTACTCGGTCGGCAGCCAGATCATGGAGGCCTACCGGGTCCACCACGACGTGGACAAGAAGACCGCGCGCAAGCGGGCGATCGAGATGCTCGACCGGGTCGGCATCCCGCAGCCCGACAAGCGGGTCGACGACCATCCGCACCAGTTCTCCGGCGGTATGCGCCAGCGCGCGATGATCGCGATGGCGCTGGTCAACAACCCCGAGCTGCTCATCGCGGACGAGCCGACCACCGCCCTGGACGTCACCGTCCAGGCGCAGATCCTGGACCTGATCCGCGATCTGCAGAAGGAGTTCGGCTCGGCGGTCATCATCATCACCCACGACCTGGGCGTGGTCGCCGAGCTCGCGGACGACCTGCTGGTGATGTACGGCGGCCGGTGCGTCGAGCGCGGCCCGGCCGAGAAGGTCTTCTACGAGCCCCAGCACCCCTACACCTGGGGGCTGCTCGGCTCCATGCCGCGCATCGACCGGGCGCAGACCGAGCGGCTGATCCCGGTCAAGGGCTCCCCGCCCAGCCTGATCAACGTCCCGTCCGGCTGTGCCTTCAACCCCCGCTGCCCGTACGCGGACGTCCCCAAGGACAACCTCACCCGTACGGTCCGCCCCGAGCTGCGCGAGGCGAGCGGCGGGCACTTCTCCGCCTGCCACATGGCGCCGGAGGAGCGGAAGCGTATCTGGACCGAAGAGATTGCGCCGAAGCTGTGACCGAGACGACTGACGACGAGAACACCACGATCCCGCTCCAGAAGTCGGCGGAGACGGCACCGGCCGGGTCCGGGGACGACGCCGAGCCGCTGCTGCGGGTGCGCGGGCTGGTCCGGCACTTCCCGATCACCAAGGGCCTGCTCAAGCGGCAGGTCGGTGCGGTGCAGGCGGTCGACGGCATCGACTTCGACGTACGGCCCGGGGAGACGCTCGGCGTGGTCGGCGAGTCCGGCTGCGGCAAGTCGACGATGGGCCGGCTGATCACCCGGCTCGACGAGCCGACCGGCGGCTCGATCGAGTTCCAGGGCACCGACATCACCCATCTGTCGACGGGCAGGCTGCGACCGATGCGCCGCGACGTCCAGATGATCTTCCAGGACCCGTACGGTTCGCTGAACCCGCGGCACACCATCGGCGGCATCGTCTCCACCCCCTTCCGCCTCCAGGGCGTCGAGCCCGAGGGCGGGGTGAAGAAGGAGGTGCAGCGGCTGCTGGAGCTGGTGGGCCTGAGCCCCGAGCACTACAACCGCTATCCGCACGAGTTCTCCGGCGGGCAGCGGCAGCGCATCGGCATCGCCCGGGCGCTGGCGCTCAAGCCCAAGCTGGTGGTCGCCGACGAGCCGGTCTCCGCGCTGGACGTGTCGATCCAGGCGCAGGTCGTCAACCTGATGGACGACCTGCAGGAGGAGCTGGGCCTGACCTACGTCATCATCGCCCACGACCTCTCGGTCATCCGGCACGTCTCGGACCGGATCGCGGTGATGTACCTCGGCAAGATCGTGGAGCTGGCCGACCGCACCTCGCTCTACGAGACGCCGATGCACCCGTACACCAAGGCGCTGCTGTCCGCGGTGCCGGTGCCCGACCCCAAGCGTCGCACCCAGCGGGACCGGATCCTGCTCAAGGGCGATGTGCCCTCGCCGATCAACCCGCCCTCCGGCTGCCGGTTCCGGACCCGCTGCTGGAAGGCGACCGAGGTGTGCACCACCACCGAGCCGCCGCTGGTCGCGCTGCGGAGCGGGCATCAAGTGGCCTGCCACCACCCGGAGAACGCGGAGGGCGACGGGTCAGCGGCGGCCGGGGAGCCGGCCGGAACGGCGTCAAGTGATCAGTAACACCTGACGACTTGGCAAAGTCGCGGGTGGAGCGGGGCGGAAGGGTGCAGAGTCAGCACGGTTGTTCGATCTTTGATCGACCGTGAATCCGTGTGTCCGAAGGGATGGCTCATGGCACTCTCCCGCTCCGTCCGCCGCACCTCCCGCTGGCTGGCCCTGGCCACCGCGGTGGCCTCGGCCGCCACCATCGCCGCCGCCCCCGCGGCGACCCCCGGCGCGCCCGGCGTCGGCGATCCGTACTTCCCCGAACTGGGCAACGGCGGCTTCGACGCCCTGCACTACGACCTCGGCGTCAGCTACCACCCCGACAGCGGCCGGCTCGACGGCCGCACCACGCTCACCGCCCGGGCCACCCAGAACCTCTCCGCCTTCGACCTCGACCTGCAGAAGCTGACGGTCGACTCGGTGCGGGTGAACGGCCGGCGGGCGCACTTCGCGAGATCCGGCGACGAGATAACCGTCCGCCCCGACTTCCCGCTGCGCCGCGGCGGGAAGTTCACCGTCACGGTCGCCTACCACGGCGTTCCCCAGGCCCTGAGCGGGCCGATCGTCTTCGGTTCGGACTACGGCTGGATGAAGACCAAGGACGGGGTGTTCGTCGCCTGCGAGCCGAACGCCGCCTCGACGTGGTTCCCCTCCAGCGACCACCCGAGCGACAAGGCGACGTACGACATCCGCATCGACGCTCCCAAGGGGCTGACCGGGGTCTCCAACGGCCGGCTGATCGCCTCCGGGGAGGCGCACGGCCGCTCGTACGCCCACTGGCGCGAGTCCCGCCCGATGGCGACCTACCTCGCCACCGCCACCATCGGGAAGTTCGACGTCCGCACCGGCACCACGCCCGGCGGCATCCCGATCTACGTGGCTACCGACCCGACCCTGCCCACCGGTCAGGTGGACGTGTACGGCATCACCGCGGAGGCCACCGACTACTGGTCGAAGGTCTTCGGGCGCTACCCGTTCGAGGAGACCGGCGCGATCGTCGACGACATGCCGCAGGCCGGGTTCTCGCTGGAGGTGCAGTCCAAGCCGGTCTACTCGGCGGTGCGCAGCGAGACCACGATCGTCCACGAGCTGGCCCACCAGTGGTTCGGCGACTCGGTGTCCGTGCGGCAGTGGAAGGACATCTGGCTCAACGAGGGCTTCGCCAGCTACGCGCAGTGGCTGTGGAGCGAGCACCGCGGCACGCTGAGCGCCCACGACGCCTTCCGCAAGGCGTACGACGCGATCCCCGCCGACGACGCCTTCTGGAAGCAGAAGATCGCCGATCCGCAGCGCGACACGATGTTCTCCGCCGCGGTCTACCGGCGGGGCGCGATGACGCTCCAGGCGCTCCGCGAACGCATCGGTGACCAGGCGTTCTTCAAGCTGCTGCCGGCCTGGACCGCGGCCCACCGCTACGGCAACGCGCACACCGCCCAGTTCGTCGCGCTGGCCGAGAAGATCTCCGGGCAGAAGCTGGGGGACTTCTTCGACACCTGGCTGTACACGGAGAGCAAGCCGGCGCTGTCCGGGAAGTAGGCCGCCGCTGCCGGGCGGGTCAGTCGGCGTCCGGCCGGCGGCCCGGCCGGGGGCGGAGCTGCTGGGGGCGCGGCAGGTGCAGCCCCAGGTAGACCGCGCCCATGCGCAGGGCGAACACCACCCCCGCCGAGATCGCCGCGGCGGGGGTGGGCCGGGCGCCGAGGTGGTGCAGCAGGAGGAGGCAGCCGGCGCCGGCCAGGGCGGCGATGGCGTAGACGTCCTCGCGCAGCAGCAGCGGGGGGAACTCGCCGCAGAGCACATCGCGGATGACCTCGCCGGTGACGCCGGTGAGCACCGCCAGGATGATCACGGCGAGCGGGGTGGCGCCCGCCGCGATGGCGGCCCGGGCGCCGATCACGGTGACCACGGACAGTCCGACCGCGTCGACCACCAGCAGCGATTTCCGGGGCAGGGACCAGAACCGCAGATAGATGATGGTGCCCACGCCGACGCAGATGATCACGGTCAGCAGTACCCAGTCGTGCGTCCAGTACAGCGGCCGCCGGTCCAGGATGAGGTCGCGCAGCGTGCCGCCGGAGATGGAGGCGGCGAAGGCGAGCACCAGGCCGCCGAAGGGGTCCATGTTGGCGCGGTAGGCGGCCAGCACCCCGCTCGCCGCGAAGGCCGCGACGCCGGCCAGGTAGAGGACGTGAAGCATGGCGTCATCATCGCAGGGCCGGAACGGCGCTCTCCGCTTGCGTCCGGAAAAGCTGACCCTACCGGTCGGTAATTTATCCGTGTACGGTGCCGCCATGGCTCTGGTCACCTCATCAGGCAACAGTGAGTTCGACCGCGACACCGCGGTCACCCGCCGCGCAACCGGCATCTACGAAGCCCAGCTCTCCCCGGGCTGGACGATCATCCAGGCGGTCAACGGCGGCTACCTCCTCGCCCTCATGGGCCGCGCCCTCGGCGACGCCCTGCCCCACCCCGACCCGCTGTCGGTCACCGCGCACTACCTCACCGCCTCCGTGCCCGGCCCGGCCGTCATCCGCACCGAAGTGGTCCGCACCGGCCGCACGATGTCGACCGGGACCGCGACCCTGGTCCAGTTCGCGGAGGACGGCAGCGAGGTCGAGCGGCTGCGGGTGCTCGCCGCGTACGGCGATCTCGGCGCCCTGCCCGACGACGTCCGCACCACGGCCAAACCGCCCGCCATCCCGCCGTACGAGCACTGCCTGGGCGCCGACAGCGCCCCCGGCGGGGCCCCGGCCATCCCCGGCAGCACCGCCATCGCCGAGCGGCTCGACCTCCGGCTGGACCCGGCGACCGCGGGCTGGGCGGTCGGGGCGCCGTCCGGCCGGGGCGAGATGCGCGCCTGGTTCGGACTCGCCGACGGCCGGGACCCCGACCCGCTGTCCCTCCTGCTGACCGTCGACGCGCTGCCGCCCACCGCGTTCGAGATGGGGCTGTCCGGCTGGGTCCCCACCGTCGAACTGACCGTCCACGTCCGGCACCGCCCGGCCCCCGGTCCGCTGCGGGTCGCCATCACCACCCGCAATCTGGCCGGCGGGTTCCTTGAGGAGGACGCGGAGGTGTGGGATGCGGAGGACCGGCTGGTGGCGCAATCGCGCCAACTCGCCCGGGCCCTGGGAGTGGACTGATCCGACGGGTCGGCACGGCCGTGTCCGGATGGTGCCGTGCGGCCCCCTCTGGAACGGACTTTCCGCAGGTGGCCACCGGTGCGAGAGGGCGGAGAGTGACGCAAAAGTGCGCGCGGGGGCGATGCGGCTCATGTCAGACTGATCGACATGGGGGACGTGCCGCTCACGATGGAAGACGGGACCGTGGTCTGGCTGCGCGCTCAGGCACCGGCCGCCACCGACGGCCCGCCCGGACCTGCGCCCGGTCAACCAGCGGCCGCTGACGGCGAGTTGGAGCTGCCGGACGCGTTCGGCTCCGCGCAGCCGGTCAGCGTCGACGGCCGGATGGGCCGGGCGCTGACCCGCGGCGGCGAGGTCCTGGAGGAGGCACTGCGGCCGCTCGGCGGCGTCCTCGGCCAGATCCACCGCTCGATCTCGGCCGGCAGCCACCGCCCGGACGAGGTCACCGTGGAGTTCGGGGTGACCCTCGGCTCCGACCTGCACCTCGGGGTGTTCACCGGCAACGGCGAGGCCAGCTTCAAGGTCTCCGCCACCTGGAACCTCGCCGGTGACCGCGACGCCCACCGCGCCGGTGACCGCGACGCCCACCGCGGCGGTGACCGCGACGCCCGCCGCGACGGCGACCGCGGCGAACGCGACGGCACGGGCGCCCCGGACACCCCCGGAGGCCCCGGCACCTCGGGTGGTGCCGCGCCATGATCGCCGGTGCAGGTCCGGACACCCCGCTCCAGTTGTCCTTCGCCTCCGTACGCGACGGCGAACGGGCCGTCGGCGCGGGCGTCCTGGTCGCCGAGCGGCTGATCCTGACCTGTGCCCACGTCGTCAACAGCGCCCTGGGCAGGGCGCGTTTCTCCCAGGACATCCCTGGGCCCGGCGAGACCGTCACGGTCCGGCTGCCGCACGTCGCGGCAGGGGTGGACCTGACCGCCCGGGTCGTGCGCACGATGTGGACCCCGCCGCGGGCCACGGCCACCGGCCCCGGCCCGGCCGAGCCCGGGCGGGTGCCGTACCACGGCGACCTCGCGGTGCTGGAGCTCACCGACGCCCCGCCGCCCGGCGCTGAGCCCGCACCGTTCCTCCAGCACAACTACGCCGGGGAGACCATCGCGTTATGGGCCAGCGGCAATCCGCTGCCCACGGTCCGGGCCGTGCCCCGGGTCTCGGCGCCGCCCTGGATCGCGCTGGACGTGCTCGGCGGCACCCAGGTCACCGAGGGCTTCAGCGGCGGACCGCTGTGGGACCGCGAACGGCAGGCCGTGGTCGGACTGGTCGTCGCCGTCCACCGCGCCCCCGAAGGCGCCGGGGACCGGCCCGCGACGATGTACGCCATCAGCGTGCCCGCCATCGAGGCCGAGCTTCCCTCCCTCCCGCCCTCCGCGGTGCCCACCGCCCGCCGCGGCGTCCAACAACTGCTCAGCGCGCTGGAACGGGTCCTGAAGGGCCGCGAGGCGGTGCCGGACTGCGAGCGGCGGCTGGCCGCCCGGCTCGGCCGGACCTCGGCGGGCCCGGCCGCCGATCTGGAGCGGCTGGTCGGCCTCGCGGTGAGCGTCCGCCGCGGCCTCCCCGAACTCCTCGACGTGGTCCGCGACCAGGAACCCCCGGTGCTGCCCGACCCGTACGACCCGCATCACCGCCCCGGCCCCTACGGCGCCCGCGAGGACTGGGAGCGGCTGCGCCGCGCGGCCCGCACGGTCCGCCCCGGCGAATACCTGACCACCCGTCAGCGCCGCGACCTGGCCGGCCTGCTGGCGCACTGCACCCGCACCGACCCCCGCACCCTCCTCGCCCAAGTGCTGCCGCACGCCCCCGAACTCCCCGCCGTCACCGGCCTCGCCGATGCCATCGACGCCCTGGAGGGCTTCGGGCCCACCACCGGTGCCCCGGTGCCACCGCTGCTCCAAGGGGTGGTGCGGATCAGCGTCGAGGAGCGGGCGGCCGGCCCGTACCCGGCCGACGACCTGGACGCCTGGGTGGAGCGGGTGGCCGCCCGGTCCGGCGTGGACGAGGCGGCGATCAGCCAGTTCCGCGCCGATGTGACGGTCGCCGCCCCTGCGCCGGTGGCCGGGCCCGGGCCGGCGGCCACCGCCGCCCGCGGACCGGCCCTCGCCCCCCGGGTCCAGGTGGAGCTGCTGCCGGCCCCCACCGGCCGCCGCTTCACGTACCAGATCTGGACCTTCGCCGACGGCCGGCCGCACCGTCTCGCGCTGGTCCGGGACACCGAGGCGGGGAGCGAGCAGGTGGTCGACGACATCCGCCGGGTGCTGCGCACCGAGGTGCGGGAGGACCCGGAGACCGCCCTGGTGGAGTACTTCCTCCCGTGCGCCTGGCTGGGCCTCGACGTCGACGCCTGGGAATCACCGGACAGCGACGAGGACGGGCCGTTCGCCCCGGGCATCACCCGCCGGGTGGTGGTCCGCACCACCGAGCGCTCACGGGAGAGCTACGCCGGCTGGAAGCAGCGCACCGCCGCCCTGCCGCACGCCAAGCGGCTCGTCCTCGACCACCGGCACACCGACCGCAAGGTCGCCCGCGCCCAGCTGGAGGTCCACCGCGACGCCGGCACGGTGATCGTCTGCTGTCCGCCGCACCACCACGGCACACTGCTGCGCCAGTGCGTCCAGGCGGGCGTGCACACGGTCCTGTGGCACCGCGCCGACCACGGCGAGCACCTCGCCCAGGATCTGCTGGCCCTGGTGGACAGTGCGGACCACACCGAGGTCCCCGAGGTCGTCCGGCTCGAACGGGCCAAGGCGATGGCCGAGCCCGAGAGCTCCACCCACCCCGGCCGCAAACTGTCCCTGCTCTACGACGCCCCGGACCACCGGCCCCCGCAACTCGCCCCCGACGCCTGGGTACTGACCCAGCCATGAGCACCCCGGAACGACAGCCACACCGGTGCCCCGCGGGGCGGGGGAGCCGGGGCGCGAACGCAGCAAGGAACGAGGAGAACGCGCGGTGACCGGACAGAGCACCACAGACGGGTACGACAACCCCGCGGACCGGCCGGAGGACTGGTGGGTCTTCCGCGGCCCCGCGGAGCTGCCCGCCCCACCGCCCTGGCGACGCCTGACCGCCGCCCGCGGCACCGCACCCCGCGCGCCCTACCTCCTGGAGCGCAACGAGATCTCCGTCGTCAACGCCGCCCTGCACCTGCACCGCCCGCTGCTGGTCACCGGCCGCCCCGGCGCCGGCAAGAGCTCGCTGGCCCGCGCGGTCGCCGAGGAACTGGGCCTCGGCGAGGTGCTCCGCTGGTCGGTCAACAGCCGCTCCACGCTCCAGGACGCCCTCTACCGCTACGACGCGGTGGGCCGGCTCCGCGAGGCGTCGCTGCGCCGTGAGCGCGAGGCGGCCCGCGGCTCGGCGCGCCGCCCCCGGGCCCGCCGCGCCGCCGGAGCCGGCGACATCGGCCAGTACCTGCGCCTCGGCCCGCTGGGCAGCGCCCTGGCCGCCGACCGCCCCCGGGTCCTGCTCGTCGACGAGCTCGACAAGGCCGACATCGACCTGCCCAACGACCTGCTGGTGGTGCTGGAGGAGGGCGAGTTCGAGATCCCGGAGCTGGCCCGGCTGCCCGAGCACCAGCAGGAGGTGCAGGTGCGCCTGAGCGGAAGCCGGGAGCGGGTGACGGTCCGGCGCGGGGTGGTGCGCTGCGACCACTTCCCCGTCGTCATCATGACCAGCAACGGCGAACGCGACTTCCCGCCGGCCTTCATGCGCCGCTGCGTACGCCTCGACCTGCCGGAACCGACCGGCGACCGGCTGCGGAAGATCATCGAACACAACCTGGGTGAGGACGCGGTCGCCGCCGCCGAGGACCTCATCGAGGTCTTCCATCAGCGCGCGAAGACCCAGACCCTGGCCACCGACCAGCTGCTGGCCGCCGTCCACCTGCGGATCAGCGGCGCCGACCTCGGCAAGGAAGAGCTGCTCGCCGCCGTCCTGCACCGCCTCGACGAACCGCTGTCGCCATGATGGACCGACTGCGGCAGACGCTGGCGGCCGCCGGGTACGACCTCACGGCCACCGAACTCCTCGACGTGCTGTGGCTGGCACGGGCGATGGAAGGGGAGGGGCGGCCGGGGGCGGCGACCGGGCCGCAGCGGCGGGGCGAGCCGGGGGAGTCGGGCGAGCCGGGGGATTCGGGGGAGGCCACTGGGGCTGACGAGACCGACGAGGCCAACGAGACCGACGAGACCGAAGAGGCCCCCGGCGGCGTACGGGCCGCGGCGGGAACCACCGCGCCGGAGCGGCCCGCCGATCCCACCGAGCCTTCCGGTCCCGCCGATCCTGCCGACCCCCTCAGCCCCTCCGACGCCTCCGAGCCGCCCCGCCGCGCCCTCTACGCCATGGGCAGCCAGGGCGGCGGGCCGGACGGCGGGCGGGCCCGGCCCGCGCGGGTGCCCGGTGGGCGGGCGCTGCCCGACGCCCGGCAACTGGGCGGCGCGCTGCGCCCGTTGCGGCGCACCCGCGAGCACCCGCACCGCACGGTCCCCGACGTCGAGGCCACCGTCCGGCTCACCGCCGAGACCGGCTTCCTCGACGTCGTCGCCCGGCCCGACCGGGAACGGCACTGGTCGGCCGAGCTGTGGGTGGACACCTCGCCGGCCATGCAGGTGTGGGGCTCGCTCGCCGCCGAGCTGCGGACGCTGCTCGTCCGGAGTGCGGCATTCCGTTCCGTCCGGGTGCGGGCGCTCGACCCCCGCGATCCGGGCGGCCCGCTGCACCGCCGCCGCTCCGGGGACACGACGGTCACCTTCGTCCTCACCGACGGCACCGACCCGGGCTGGCGCGCACCGCAGGCCGTGCAGGCCCTGACCGCGGGCGGACGGGGCGGACCGGTGGCCGTGATCAACCCCCTCCCGCGCCGGTTGTGGCGCGGTACGGCCCTCGACGCCCGTCCCCAACTCCTGTCCGCGCCGGGCGAGTTCGACCCGCCCGGGCGGCTGGTGGTGTGCGACCCGCTCAGCGGTGAGCGCGACCCGGAGGCGGCCGGACTGTTCGCGCTGCCCGTGCTGCACCCCACCGCGTCCGCCCTGGAGCAGTGGGTCGGACTGCTCACCCGCCCCGGGGTGCCGCATCTGATCGACACCGCCCTGCTGGCCGGGACGCCACCGCCCGCCCCGCCGCCCCCGCCCCTCGGCAGCGCCGAGGAGCTGCTCACGCACTTCCGCGGTGCGTTCTCGCCCGAGGCCTACCGCCTCGCCGTCCGGCTCTCCGCGATCCGCCCGCTGACCACGCCGCTGATGCAGCTGGTGCGGGCGGCCACGATGCGCGACGCGAGCCCCACCCATGTCGCGGAGATCCTGCTCGGCGGCCTGCTGGAGCGCACCGACCGGACCGCGGCCGCGGCCGCCGTCCGGACCCTGGACCGGGCCCTGGGCGCGCCCCCGGCGGGCCGGCCGGTGCAGCCGGTCTACGACTTCCGGCCGGGCGTCCGCGCGTTGCTGTTCAGCGGGCTCGGCACCGAACAGGCCGTGGAGGTCGTCGAGGCGGTCGGCCGCTCCCTGGAGCCGTACATGGGGCGGCTGCCGGACTTCCCCGTCCTCATGGGCGACGACGAGGGCGAGCTGCGGCTGGACGCCTCGGCGCGGGCGTTCGCCGTCCTCGCGAGCCCGGTGCTGGAGCGGATGGGCGGCACGGTGCCGGGGCAGCGCACCGGCAGCGGCCCGGAGCCGGGAGAACGCACCCGCGACGCCCCGGCGCCGCCTCGCGCCGTGCTGCCCGCCGCGCCGCCCGCGGAGCTGCGCTTCACGGTCCTCGGGCCGGTACGGGCCCGGCGCGGGGCGGCCCCCCTCGCGCTCGGCTCCCCGCAGCAGCGCGCCCTGCTCGCCGCGCTGCTGCTCCGCCGGGGACGCCGGGCCACCGCGTCCGAACTCGTCGCCGGCCTCTGGGGGGACGAGCCCCCGCCCCGTGCCCGCGCCGCGCTGCGCACATACGCCGCGCGGCTGCGCCGGGCGCTCGGCGAGGACGGGGAGCTCCTGGTCAGCGAGCGGGGCGGCTATGCGCTGCGCGGCCCCGACGGCAGCCCGCCCGCCCTCGACCTCGACGAAGCCGAGCAGCTGATCGCCCGTGCGCGTGCCGCCCGGGACCCGGAGGAGGCCCGCCGACTGCGGGACGCCGCCCTGGAGTTGTGGGACGGCGAACCGCTCGCCGGGCTGCCCGGGCCGTACGCGGCGGCGCAGCGGGTCCGGCTCGCGCGGTGGTGGACCGAGCTCCTGGCCGAAACGTACCCCTCGGAGGCCCCCGCGTCCGCGGCCGGGCAACTTTCGGGCGGGCCCGGGGCGTCGGGACAGTCCGTGCTCCGGGGGCTCGACGACCGGCTCACCCCGGACGCGCGACGGGCCCTGCGGCTGCTGTCCGTACCGGAGGGCCCGGACCTCTCGGCCGGTGCCGCAGGGGCCCTGCTCGACGTGCCGGCGGAACGCTGTCAGGCGCTGCTGGAGGAGTTGCTGTCGGCCGGCGCGCTGACGGAGACGGCCCCCGGACGCTACGGCCCCGCGGGCGAACTGCGCCCCCTCGTACGCGAGTTGAGGCTGGCGCTGCCCGAGGAGGAGCGTACGGAGGCGCTGTCCCGGCTGGTGTCGTGGTACGTGGCCCTGGGGCGGCGGGTGCACACGCTCCGCTACCCCGGCGAGCGGATGCCGCAGGACCTCGTCCGGGAGTCGGCGGCCGGTCTGCCGCCCCTTCAGGACGCCGCCCGGGCCCTGGCCGTGTGGACCGAGGAGGCGCCGCCGGCGCTCGCGCTCGTCCGGCAGGCCGTGGCGGAGGCCCCGAAGCTGGTCCGGCGCGCCGCCGACCTGCTGCTGCTCGCGCAGGTGACGGCGGACTGCGGGGCGCACGCCGCCGCGTTCGAACCGGCCGCGGCCGCAGTGGCGGCCCGGGCGGCCACGGCCGGCGACGCCCGCGCCGAGGCCCGGGCCCGGGTCGCGCTCGCGGACTGCGCGGCCGCCGTCGGCCGGTTCGCCCGTGCCGAACGGGAGGCCCGGGAGGCGGTCCGGCTGGCCCGGGCGGCGAACGACCCGCTCACGCTCTTCCGCGCCCCGCTGGCGGCCGGGGTGATCGCCCTGCACCAACGGCGGTACGACGACGCCGAGCGGCACCTCGCCGCGGCCTGGGAGCGCTGCCGCGGCCGGGACGACCGGCTGGGCGAGGCCGCCGTGCTCGGCGCGCTCGCCCGGGTCTGGGCGGCGACCGGCAGCAGCGACGCCGTCCTGTTCGCCGAGCGCGGCGTGGGCCTGCACCGCGCCTCCGGCGACGGCTCCCCGGGCCTCGCGCACGCCCGGTACGCCCTGGCCGAGGCGCTGTCGGCGGCCGGCCGGCACGCGGATGCGCTGCGCGAACTCTTCCAGGCGCTGCCGCTCTACGAGGAGGACCGCCAGCGCCTGTGGGCGGGCCGCACCCGCAGCCGGATGGCCGCCGAGATGGTCGCGCTGATCCGGCCGGGCGAGGCGGTGGCCGCCGCCCAGGACGCCGCCAAGCGACTGCTGGTGCCGGGCGGTGAGCGCTGGCGCGCCGATGCGCTGACCTCGCTGGGGCAGGCCGAGACCGCGCTGGGCCGCAAGCAGAGCGCCCAGGGGCACTGGCGTGAAGCCCTCGCCGCCTACGAGGAGTTCGGCGCCCCGGAGGCCGCCGGGGTGCGCGCACTGCTGCGGGAGAAGGCATCCGTGGCGGCGCGACCGCCGACGGGCGGGGCGCGCACCGCGGCCGTGTCGCGCACCGCGGACGCCGCGAGCACCGGTACGGCGCTGCGCGAGCTGACCGCGGCCGTCCGCACCCTCCGCGACCAGCTCAGGCTCCAGGGCACCGGCGGCCGGGCGGAGCCGGGCCCGGGCGATCCGGCCGGTCCCTCCGGGGGCCGCGGCTTCGAAGGACTCGAAGCGCTCGAAGCGGAACTCGCTGGTCATATCGCCGACTTCGAGCGTACGAGCCGGGTGCGGCGGGCCGAGCTCAGCCGGCTGCGCGCAGAACTGGAGTCGGCGGTGTCCGCCGTGGCACCGGGGGAGCAGGGCGCCGGCGCGGCCGAGGCGGCCGACACGGTCCGCGCACTCAGCCGCCGTCTCGCGCCGTAGCTGCGCCGCCCGGACGCAGGAAGTCCGCCAGCGCCGCGGTGAGCTCCGCGGGTGCGTCCTCCTGGACGAGATGGCCCGCGCCCTCGATGAGGTGCAGCCGGGCACCGGGCGACCCCTCCCCGAGGGTGGCCCACCGCACCTCGTACCCCGAGTCCGTGCGGAACGTACGATCCAGCAGCCGCCGTGTCATGACCGTAAGGGCATGTGCTCCTTACGGGGGAGTCGAGGGGAGCCGACGGCTCGGGCGGTCGGCGCGCATGCAGAGCGCATGCAGAGCGCCTGCGCTCCCGCGCCTGCCGTGCGCCCCACCTCCGCCTCGTAGAATCGGGGCACCATGGTTTACCTCGACCACGCCGCCACCACCCCGATGCTCCCGGAGGCGGTGCAGGCGATGACCGCCCAGCTGACCGTCACGGGGAACGCGTCCTCGCTGCACGCCGACGGCCGGCGGGCCCGCCGCACCGTAGAGGAGGCACGGGAATCCCTCGCCGCCTCGCTCGGAGCACGCCCGAGTGAGATCGTCTTCACGGCGGGCGGCACCGAGGCCGACAACCTCGCGGTCAAGGGCCTGTACTGGGCGCGCCGGGCGGCCGACCCGGCCCGCAACCGGGTGCTCGCCAGCCCCGTGGAGCACCACGCCGTGCTCGACGCCGTGGAATGGCTCGCCGAGCAGGAAGGCGCCCACGTCGAGTGGCTGCCGGTCGACAGTTACGGCCGGGTGCACGCCGAGGCGCTGCGCGAGGCGATCGTCCGCAACCCCGCCGATGTCGCGCTGGCCACCGTCATGTGGGCCAACAACGAGATCGGCACCATCCAGCCGGTCCGTGAACTCGCCGAGGTGGCAAGGGAGTTCGAGATCCCGCTGCACGCCGACGCGGTGCAGGCCGTGGGCCAGCTGGAGGTCGACTTCGCCGCCTCCGGGCTCGCCGCGATGACGGTCTCCGGGCACAAGATCGGCGGCCCGTACGGCATCGGCGCGCTGCTGCTGGGCCGCGAGTACGCCCCGGTGCCGGTGCTGCACGGCGGCGGCCAGGAGCGGCACGTCCGCTCCGGCACCCTCGACACCCCCGCCATCGCGGCCTTCGCCGCCGCCGGCCGGTACGCCGTGGCGCACCGCGCGGACTTCGCCCGGGACATCGGCGCACTGCGCGACGACCTGATCAAGGCGGTCCGGGCGGCCGCCCCGGACGCCGTCCTCGGCGGCGACCCCGACCCGGCCGGCCGGCTCCCGGCCAACGCGCACTTCTCCTTCCCCGGCTGCGAGGGCGACTCCCTGCTGCTCCTCCTGGACGCCCAGGGCATCGCCTGCTCCACGGGCTCCGCCTGCACCGCCGGCGTCGCGCAGCCCAGCCACGTCCTGCTGGCCGCGGGCATGTCGCCCGAGCTGGCGCGCGGCACGCTGCGCTTCTCCCTGGGGCACACCTCCACCGCGGAGGACGTGGCGGCGCTGGCGGAGGCCATCGGCCCGGTGGTCGAACGCGCCCGGAGCGCGGGGCTCAGCTAAGAGCGCCGCTGCCGGGCGGATCCCGGCCCTTCGTGCCCGGCCGCCCGGACGAGGCGCAGATAGCGGTCCCAGTCCCAGTGCGGGCCGGGGTCGGTGTGGTCCGTCCCCGGCACCTGCACATGGCCCACGATGTGCTTCCGGTCGGCCGGGAAGCCGTAGCGGCGGCAGATCCGGGCGGTCAGCCGGGCCGAGGACTCGTACATGGCGTCGGTGAAGGACTCCGGGCGGTCGACGAAGCCCTCGTGCTCGATGCCGATGCTCCGCTCGTTCCAGCCGCGGTTCCCGGAGTGGAACGCCACGTCCAGTTCCCGCACCATCTGGGCGATGTGCCCGTCCTTGCGGACGACGTAATGGGCCGCCGCCTCGTGGTCGGCGTTCCGGAACACCCGCAGCGCGGTGGCGTAGCTGCCCTGGACGACGTGGATGACCACCCGGTCGACGGCGTAGTCGGCGGGCCGGTCCGCCCGGCGGTAGTTCGCCCCGGAGGCCGCGACCCACTGGGCGCCCCGGTAGTCGACCTCGCCGGCCCGCCGCGGCAGGTCGTTCCCCGGCAGCTGCCACCACCAGTGCCGTAGTTCGTCCCACCCGGTCGCCACCACGGCCCCGGCGGCCACCGCCCCGCCGCCCGCCAGCCACAGCGCCCGCCGCCGGGTGACCCCCGCCGCGCCGCCCCGCCGCTCGTCCTGCGGTCCCGCCTGCGCCTCGCCCTGCGGGACGTCCCGGCCGGCGTCGTCCCGGCCGGCGTCGTGGTGGCCCTCGCCCCGGCCGTCCGGCCGCTCGCCCGGCTGTTCCCCGGCCTCGGCCCGCTGTTCCCCGGCCGGCTCCCCGACCCTGCTCTTCCCCATGCGCTCCTTAACGCTTTCCGCACTGTCAGCGGTTCCGTCTACCCTGGACTGGCTATGACTGATGACGCCCCCCGCCGCCTCCGCGTACTCGCCGCCATGTCCGGCGGTGTCGACTCCGCCGTCGCCGCCGCCCGCGCCGCCGAGGCCGGCCACGACGTGACCGGCGTGCATCTCGCGCTCTCCGAGAATCCGAAGTCCTTCCGCACCGGCGCCCGCGGCTGCTGCACGATCGAGGACTCGCACGACGCCCGCCGCGCCGCCGATGTCATCGGCATCCCGTTCTACGTCTGGGACCTCGCCGAGCGGTTCCGTGAGGACGTCGTCGAGGACTTCATCGCGGAGTACGAGGCCGGGCGGACCCCGAACCCCTGCCTGCGCTGCAACGAGAAGATCAAGTTCGCCGCGCTGCTGGACAAGGCGCTGGCCCTCGGCTTCGACGCGGTGTGCACCGGCCACTACGCCACGGTCGTGGTGCGACCGGACGGCAGCCGCGAGCTGCACCGCGCCACCGACATGGCCAAGGACCAGTCCTACGTCCTCGGCGTCCTCGACGACCGCCAGCTGGCGCACGCCATGTTCCCGCTCGGAGACACGGAGACGACCAAGGCGGAGATCCGCGAGGAGGCCGCCCGGCGCGGACTGTTCGTCGCCAAGAAGCCGGACAGCCACGACATCTGCTTCATCGCCGACGGCGACACCCAGGGCTTCCTCGCCAAGCGGCTCGGTACGGCCCCCGGCGACATCGTCGACGAGTCCGGCAACCGCCTCGGCAGCCACGAGGGCGCGTACGGCTTCACGATCGGCCAGCGCAAGGGCCTGCGGATCGGCCACCCGGCCCCGGACGGCAAGCCGCGCTACGTCCTCGACATCTCCCCGGTCGACAACACCGTCACGGTCGGCCCCGCCGAGTCCCTCGACGTCACCGGCCTCACCGCGATCCGCCCCCGCTGGTGCGGCCGCCCGCCGACGGCCGGCCCCGCCACGTACACCGCCCAGCTGCGCGCCCACGGCGGCGAGACCGAGGTCACCGCGGAGCTGGTCGACGGCACCGAGCTCCGGGTGGCCTTCACCGAGCCGGTCCGCGGCGTCGCCCCCGGCCAGGCCATCGTCCTCTACGACGGCACGCGGGTGGTCGGCTCGGCCACCATCGCCACGACGGAGCGGCGGGTGGCGGCAGGGGCGTAACCGGAGGCTCGATCGGCCTATGTGGGTTCTTCCCAAGGATTGACCACGGTCGCTCCGGTGCGCTCGAAGTGCTTGGCGTTCCGGGTGGCCACGATCCAGTCGTTGGCGATTGCCGTTGCGGCGATCAGGGCATCGGCTGGATCGATGTTCGTTCCAGCTGCCTTGAGCCGCCGGTGTAAGGCAACGTAGGCGATGGCCTCGGGCTCGCCGATGCCGACGATCCGGTTCCGGTACTCGTGCCGTACGTCAGCCAAGGTCTGGGCGTAGCGCTCTCGCCTGGTGGTGTCGGTTGTGGCCGCGACTCCCGCCTCAATCTCCCCGACAGTGATGACGCTTAGGTAGCGCCTGGGGCGTGGCGTCGTATGGAACCAGGCGAGTACGCGGGGGTCCGGCTTCGGCCGGGTGGTGAGTTCCGCGATGACGTTCGTGTCGAACAGGAAGTTCACTCGCCCTGCTCCGCGTCGTCGTACGACCGGGCACCGAACTCCAGGCCCTCGAACGGGGTCGACAGGAGGAACTCCTCGAACCCGTCAAAGCCCAAGGTGATCCATCGGTGGACCATTTCGGGGAGGGCGTCGACGTCCGTCTCTGCCAGCTCGGCGTCAAAGTGGCGTCGCTGATGCTCTGGCAACGCCTCACGGATGTCACGGATGGTGCGGAGAGGGTGCGGGCGGCTCTCATGGGTGGCATCGGTGGCAGGGGTGCGCGAGTCGTCGTGAGGTGAACGCGTCATGGGCGCCTCCCTCTTCGCAAGTGCGGAACTCATCGTGTTCTGTCCTTTCAGGCTACGGCCTTGGCCGCTGATGTGGGCTGGTGGTAGTCGGTGTGTGGTCCGTTCAGGCCGCTCGTCGCCCCTCGGTCGGGGGCGCGGCAGTCGCGGCAGCGGCCCGGGCCGTCGGCGCGGAAGGCGCGGTCGCAGCCGTCGCAGTTCTGGAGGGGGACGACCGGTGACCGTGACCGGTCGGGCTGTGGGGGCGGGCCCGTACGGACCGGTGGCCGCAGGACGGCGAGCCGGTGGGCGAGGAGACGGGCCGGGCGGCGGTCGAACCGGGCCGGGAGGCCGTCGGTCAGGGCGGCGGTGATCTCCTGTGGAGGTACGCCACGGTCGAGCCACTCCGCGACGGCCGGGGCGAGCGTCGTGATCTCCCGCTCGGAGAGGAGGAGACGGCGGTCGCGGTGGGGGAGGCGGGTGAGGAGGCCGGTGGCCTCGGGGGCGGCTTCCGGCATCGGCCGCGGGGGCTCGGCGGGTTCCGGTACGGGTGCGGCCCGGCCTCCGTCTCCTGGTGGTCCGTCGGCTCCTCCGGCACCGCTCCGCACCCGGCAGGTCGTAGGCGAAGGTCCGGGTGATGATCCGGCCGCCCGGCCCGCGCTACCGGCGCGCTGCGCAAGGCGGTTGGCGAGGACGGTGAAGTGGGACGTCTGGCGCGTACGGATGTGGATGACACCGCTGGAAGGGAATGAGGGCGCGGGCGAGGGCGCGTTAGACTGCGCTGAAGTCGTCGGGAAGGTCCGTTCTTCCTTGTGATCAGGCCCTCGGGTTGGGATTGCCGTCCCGCCGAGGGCCGTTTCCATGCGCAGTTGTGGGGTTGTGCGGCGAGCGTAACCGCATTCCGGACGCGTCCGCGCCCAAGTCACCCAATGGGGTGAGGAGTTGGGCGGCGAGGGCGGCGGTAGGTGGGTGGGGTTCTCTCCCCGGGTTCTTTGGTAGCCGGCCGGGTCACCGGCGGCCGGTGGGGCGGAACCTGGTGCCGCCCCACCGGTGTCCGCTCAGACGGCTTCCGGTGCGACCTGCGCGTACGCGAGGAAGGACGCCCAGGCGGCGGGGGTGACGATGAGGTGGGGGAGCGCGGTGTCCTTGGAGTCGCGGATGTGGATGGTGTGGGGGCAGGTGGCGACCTCTATGCAGGCTTCGCCCTCGCTACCGCTGTGACTCGACTTCCGCCAGGCGACGGCGACTTCGACGCAGGCTTCGCCAGTGCCACCGCTGTAGCTGCTTTTGAACCATGCCAGTTCGGTGTTCATTCTCGTGCGTCTCCTGTCAGCAGACGGTGAATGAGGTCTCGCGATGCCTCGGCATCGAGGGCCTGGGAACGGAGTGTGCCGTACACATGACTCATCACGCTGACATCGTCCGGCTCCGTAAGGAAGTAGCTACCGCGATGACCTTCGACGTAACCGATCGTGTGATGGTCCGGTGTTTCCAGCAGCGTCATCGGGCCATCCATCCCTGCGTGGGTCTCCCGGGCGAGCGGCATGACCTGGAGTTGGATGTTGTGCAGCTCGGATAGCTTGAGGAGGTTCCTCAGCTCTCCTTCCCAGACGGCCGGCCCGCCGATCCTTCGCTGGAGCACCGGCTCCTCCAGGACGAACGTCATCCGGCAGGCTGGCTTACGAGTCAGCAGTGACTGCGTCGCCAGACGAGATTGGACAGACCGCTCGATCTCGTCGTCATCCATGCTGGGCCGCACACAGCCGAACACCGCTCGCGCGTACTCCTCCGTCTGTAGCAGCCCGTGTAGGAAGTGCGTGGAGTACGAATGCAGCGCCAGCGCCTCCGCCTGGAGGTTCACATACTCCTCCGCCCACGCCGGATGGTGCTTCTCCGCGACATCGGGGATCAGTACGCGCAGCACGCCGTTCGCGCCGAGCGCCTCGTCCACCGCGTCGACGTAACCCGGCTTCGGTGGTCGCTCGCCGCGTTCGACCATCGCGATGAGGGACTCGGAGTACGGGATGAGGCCGGCCAGCTCACGGCGTGTCATCTCGCGTTGTTCTCGCAGGAAGCGGGACTGCTTCCCGAAGATCCTTTAGGGTGACCGGTGGTTCGTCGTTGTGAGGCATCGCACACCTCGCACAGTTGCCGCGTGGTGACGCACAGTCGCGCCGTACCTGTGGCCAGGCTAGATGTGCGGGTAGATGCTTGTCCGCATGATGAACGAACCGCCAGGATCCGAACTTTCCGAGCGTTCGGGTCTGTCCGATGCTGCCGAAGGCGTCGCTCCACGGATGAGGCTGCTGCCCTGGACCACGCCGGACGACCGGTCCTGCTTCCTGATCACCGACGGTGCGGGCGGGCCGGTGTCCGACCTCGCCGACAGCATCGAGGAGATGCAGCTGGACATCGGCGAGGAACTGCTGCGCCACGCACGGGCGATGCATGCCGATCCGAAGGTGCCGGACCGTGAGTTCCGCTATCTCTCGCGGCGGCTCGCCGAGGCGCTGGGTGATGCGCTGCGCGTCGCCCGCAACTGACCCCGGCGCTCTCCGGGAGCCGCGCCGGGCCTCATCGTGAAGGGGAGGAGACGTCCGGGTCCAGGGCCTGGAGGAACGGCAGCAGTTCGGCGGCGAAGGCGTCCGGCCGTTCCATGGCCGGGAAGTGCGCGGCGTCCTCGATCGTCGTGCTGCGGCCGTTGACCACGGTGCGGACGAGCCGCTCGGCCATGCCGAGGTGGTCGGTGGAGTCCAGGGCGCCGTTGACGGCCAGCACGGGCACGGTGATCGAGGCCGCGCGCGCCCAGGTGTCGGACACCGGCACCAGCCAGTTCTTCTCGTCGGCGGTGTGCTTGCCGATGGTGCGGCGGGCCATCTCCCGCAGCAGGGCGACGACCTCCGGGCGGACGTCGTCGAGCGTGCGGTGCGGGCCGGCCGCGAAGCGTAGGAAGGCGTCGATCCAGCCCTCGATGTCACCGGCGGCCAGCGCCGCGGCCTCCGCGGCCCGCACCTCCGCGACCCACGGGTCGCGCCATTCCGGCTCGCTGGTGCCGGCGCCGGTGACCACCAGGGCGCGCACCAGCTCCGGATGCTCAAGTGCCGTGTCCACGGCGGTACTTGCCCCCATCGAGACGCCGATGAGCACGGCCGGGCCGACGCCGAGGTGGCGCAGCAGTGCGGCCAGGTCGTCGGTGTGCCGGAACGGCCGGTCCGCGTTGGAGGAGTCGCCGTGCCCGCGGGCGTCGGGGGCGATGACCCGGTAGTGCGCGGCGAGGGCCGCCACCTGGTCGTCCCACATGCGGTGATCGAAGAAGCCGGCGTGCAGCAGGACCAGTGGCTGGCCGCGGCCGGTGTCCCGGTAGGCGAGCCGGCCGTCCTCGAACGGGAAGGAGTGCATCTCTCGGGTGGCTGTCATGACAACCAAGGTGTCATGATTGTTGATGGGTTGGCAACCAAGGTGTCATTCTGGTCCGGTGACCGACACTGAACAGTCCCGTACGTCCCCTGAGCCGCTGGAGCCTGACGAGCTGGCCCGCCGGCTCACCGAGGTGTTCGCCCTGGTGGGCCCGTTGTACCGGCGGGTGCAGCGCAAGGTGGAACTGAGCGCACCGCTCGAAGGGCTGTCCGTCGGCGTGCGGGCGGTCCTGGACCTGCTCCGGGAGCACGGACCGATGACCGTCCCGCAGATGGGCCGGGCGCAGGCGCTCAGCCGGCAGTTCGTCCAGCGGATGGTCAACGACGCGGCGGCCGGGGGACTGGTCGAGAGCGTCCCGAACCCCGCGCACCAGCGGTCCTCGCTGATCCGGCTGACCGATGCGGGCCGGGCGGCCATCACGGCGGTGACGGCCCGGGAGCGGGCGCTGCTGCGCCAGGTCGGCGGCGATCTGACCGATGCCGAGGTGACGGCGTGCCTGCGGGTGCTCCGGCGCGTGCTGGACCTCTTCGACGACGTGGAGGTCAACTGAGCGCCGTCCGGCGGGGGCTGTCCCGCCGACAGGTGGGCTTCCCCCACTGACAGCCGACAGGTGGGCCTTCCCCCACTGACAAATGTCACCGTGCGGACAGGACAGACGGGGCTGTTGGCCGGGTACGGCCGTGCGGGAGGCTGAGGGCGTTGCGGAGAACGGTGGCGCGGAGGGCGGCATCGGGGGACGCCGTCAGCTGGTCGCAGTCTCAACTTGGGGGAGTACGCCGTGAGTCGGAAGCAGTCCGTCATCGAGGACAGGGCGGGGGAGCCGGGCAAGCCGGGGGAGCCGGGCACGCCGGGCAAGCCGGGCAAGCCGGGCAAGCCGGGCACGCCGGAGAACGCGGGGAAGGCCGTGCTGCGGAGCTTCGTTCCGCTGGTCGTGGACGCGGGGATCCCGATCGCCTCGTACTACGTCCTCAAGGACGGCTTCGGGTTCAGCACGGTGGCGGCGCTGGGCTGGAGCAGTGTGGTGCCGGCGCTGCGGACGGTGTGGGAGCTGGTCGCCAGCCGCCGGGTCAACGGACTGGCACTGCTGATCCTCGTGGTGAACGTGGTCGGCCTGGCGATGACCGCGGTGGCCGGTGACGCCCGGCTGATGATGGCCAAGGACAGCGCGGTGAGCAGCACCGTCGGGATCGTGATCCTGCTGTCCCTGCGGACCAGGCGGCCGCTGATGACGGCGGGGCTCAAGCCCTGGGTGACCAAGGGCAGCGCGGCCGGGGACGCCGCCTGGGACCGGCTGCAGGCGGAATCCGCGGCGTTCCGGCGGGCCGAGCGGCGGTTCTCGCTGATCTGGGGCACCGCGCTGCTGACCGAGTGCGTGCTCAAGGTGATCGGCGCGTACACGCTGCCCGTGGAGACGATGGTCTGGCTGGGGACGGTGCTGACGGTCGTGGCCATCCTGGCGGCGATGCTCCTCGCCGGCGGCAGCTGCGCCGACCCGATGGAGAAGATGGTCGCGGCCGAGGTGGAGCGCGCGGCGGAGGCGGCCGGCCCGGGGGACGGGCCGGCGGACGGACCGGCGGCCGGGGCCGAGCCGGGGGCGGGCACCACCGCGGGGGAGCCGGTGCGCGTCGGAAGCTGACGCTCCGGCGGTCGCGGGGGAGGGGTGGTGACCCGGTCACCACCCCTCTTCTGTGGAAAACGCGCTGGCCAGCGACGTTGACGGTGGTCCGGGAGGCACGGGAAGGGCGAAGGCGCGTGCCGGGCACACCTGGGCGCCGGGGGGAGCGGGACCGCAGGCTCTGCTCGACGGTGCGGCCGCTGGCAGCGCCCATGCGCTCGGCGGTGCGGCCGCTGGCAGCGCCCCTCCACGAGCCCCACCCGCGCCGTTCTGCCGACGGTGAAGCCCGGCCCGTCCGCGCCGTTCTGCCGACGGTGAAGCCCGGCCCGACCGCGCTCGACGATCATTACAGTCCGTCTCATGACGACGATCACCACGCGCACGGTCGAGTACCCGGCCGACGGACTCACGATGATCGGGCACCTCGCGCTCCCCGCCGGCGCCGGCCGCCGGCCCGCGGTGCTGCTCGGACCCGAGGGCATGGGACTCAGCGATGTCGAGCGCCGCCGGGCCGATGCGCTCGCCGAACTGGGCTACGTGGCGCTGGCCTTCGACCTCCACGGCGGGCGCTATCTCAGCGACCCCGAGGAGATGCTGGCCCGCTGCATGCCGCTGCTCGCCGACCCCGACCGGATGCGGAGCATCGGCCACGCGGCACTCGGCGTGCTGCACGCCGAACCGCGGACCGACCCCGACCGGATCGCCGCCATCGGTTACGGCACCGGCGGCGCGATCGCGCTGGAACTCGGGCGCGACGGCGTCGACCTGCGCGCGATCGGGACGGTCAACGCCCTGACCACGGGCCGACCGGGCGAGGCGGCGCGCATCCGTTGCCCCGTGTGGGCCGGCGTCGGCTCGGAGGACCCGATCATGCCGCCCGCCCAACGGGACGCGTTCACCGCCGAGATGCAGGCCGCGGGCGTCGACTGGCGCCTCGTGGTCTACGGCGGCGCCCTGCACGCCTTCCACCACCCGCCGGTCGACCACGCCGCGCCCCCCGGCGTCGGCCACCACCCGCAGCACGCGCAGCGGGCCTGGCGCGACATCGTCGACCTGCTCGCCGAGTGCGTGCCCGTAGCGGAGTGAGCTGCCGTGGCCTGAGTGTGGAGCGCGCGGCGGGGGCGGCCGGCCCGGGGGACGGGCCGGCGGACGGAGCGGCGGCCGGGTCCACAGGCCGGGGCGCGGGGCGGGTCCGGGGCCCAGCTCCGGGACTCAGTCCGGTTTCGGCCGGGACCGCAGGCGTCCCATCTGTACGTGGCTGAGCTCGTGGGCCCGCCGCATGTGCCGGATGAGCACCTCCAGCTCGTCCTCGGTGTGGTCGTCCAGGAGCGTCTGCCAGCTCCGGCCGAGGTCGTCCCACACCGCGGCGACCCGGGCGATGCGGTCCGGCACCGGGGAGACCAGGACGCGGCGCCGGTCCTGCTGGTCGGGCGTGCGGGCCACGTAGCCGCCGCGTTCGAGCCGGTCGACCAGGCGGGTGGCCGAGCCCGTGGTCAGGCCGGTCATCTCGGCGATCTGCTTCACGGTGAGCGGTCCGGGCTCCGCCGTCAGCAGGCTCAGGCACTGCACGTCGGTCGGGTGCAGTCCGAGGTGGTCGGCGAGGGCTTGGTTGAACAGCACGTAGGACGCCAGGTAGCGGCGGGACTCGCTCGACAACTCCTCGTACAGCCGGGCCCGGTGAGGGTCTGTCATCTGGATCACACTCCAAATCCCTGCGCGGCGCAGCAATTTCTCGTAATCTTCTGCGTGGCGCAGTTAATGCGCTACACAGCGATACTATCTGTTGGAGAATCCATGCTGACCGTCGCCGTCACCGGAGCCACCGGAGCCCAGGGCGGGGCCGCCGCCCGCGCCCTGCTCGCAGCCGGCCACCGGGTCCGCGCGCTCACCCGCCGTCCCGACTCACCCGCCGCCGACACCCTGCGCGGCCTCGGCGCCGACGTATGCCACGCCGACTTCGACGACCGCCGCTCGCTCCTGGCCGCCTGCACCGGAGCGGACTCCCTCTTCGCGGTCACCAGCCCGTTCGGCACCGGCACCGACACCGCCACCGAGGTCCGGCACGGCAAGGCCCTCGTCGACACCGCGGCCAAGGCCCGTCTCGGGCACGTCGTGTTCACCTCCGCCGCCCACGCCGACCGGGACACCGGCATACCGCACTACGAGAGCAAGCACGAGATCGAGCAGTACCTGCGGACCGCCGGAGTGCCCTGGACGGTGATCGCCCCGGCGGCGTTCATGGACAACTACGCCGGTGGCTGGATCCTCGACGGACTGCGCCAGGGCACCTTCGGCTGGCCGATGCCCACCGACCGGCCGCTCACGCTCATTCCGGCCGCAGACATCGGCGCGTTCGCCGCGCTGGCCTTCCAGCGCCGCGACGACTTCGCCGGCCGCCGCATCGACATCGCCTCCGACGAGCACACCCCCGGCCGGATGGCGGAGATCATCGCGGCCGCCATGGGGCGGCCGGTCGTCCACCAAGAGGTGCCCCTGGACCACGTACGGGCCCGATCGGCGGACCTGGCGGCCATGTTCGCGTACTTCGCCACCGCGGGCCTCGACGTCGATGTCGCCGGGCTGCGCCGCGACTACCCCGAAGTCGGCTGGCACAGCTTCACCGACTGGGCCACCGCCCAGGACTGGCCCGCGCTGCTGTCCGCCACGCCTGCGCACGGGTGACGCCCTCCGCCACGACTGCGGCCACGGCCTCGGCAGCGGCCACCCCCGGTCCCCCGGACCGCCTCACATTCTTAGGGAACGCACCCATGAAGCCGATCGGTTACTGGCTCAACCGCACCGACAAGGCCCTCACCCACCACATGAACGACATGCTGGCGGGCTTCGGCCTCACCCGCATCGCCTGGCAGGTCCTCAACGTCATCCACGACACCCCCGGCGTCGACGGCACCGACGGCACCGCGGACACCGACATCCGGTCGATCCTCGACGCCAACGCCGACCCCGCCACGCTGACCGAGGCCATCGACGCCGTCCTCGCCGGCGGCTGGGCGGCCCGGCCCGCACCGGGCCGGCTCACCCTGACCCCCGAGGGCCGCTGGCGCCTGACCGACGTGGCGGTGCGCATCGACGCCTTCCGTGAACTGGCCATGACCGGCATCCCGTTGGACGAGTACCACACCGCCGTCCGCGTCCTGGAACGCATGTGCCACAACCTCGAAGCGCCGACGAGCGGCGGCCGCTGACCACGATGCCGGAGGAGGGCGGGTGCGCCGTCGCCCGGCGTCGCCTCGCCCGCGGGCCCCCGGCCCGCCGCCGGCTCACACCACCCACGTCCCCTCCGGTCCGTCCAGCCACACCCGCTGCCCGCCGGCGTCCACGGTCAGCCCGAACCGGGAAGGGTCCGGCCTCCCCTGCCCGACCCACCACGCATGGGCCGCGGCCACCTCGTCCCACAACCGCCGCGGCCCGGACTGCCACACCCGGGCCGCCTCCCCGTCCCGGAACCACACACAGGCCCACGAACGGTCGCCGCCCGTCCCGTAGAACCACACCGGCCGGCCCCCGTCACGCTTCTCCGCCATGACGTGGCAGCACTCCGGCACCCGCAGCCCGAGTGCGAACCGCTGCGGAGCGAACTGCCCGCCGAGGACCTCCCCTTCGGTCAGCGACGTGGCGGATTCCTCCCCCTCCTCCACACTCCCGGTCACATACGCGGAGTGGTCCACGACCGGCAGCCGCTGGGCCCGCAGCTTCATGAACTCCACCGGCCCGGCGAACCGCCCGGCCGCACTCTTCCCGTCCGGCGCGACGACCAGCCGGGCCACCGCGTCCCCGTTCCCGAAGTGCGTCCCCCACGGCACGACGATGACGCCGCCTGGGCGTGACTGCGCCACCCAGTCGTACGGCACGGACCGCACCCCGCAGGTCGCGATCACCCGGTCGTACGGCGCACCCTCCGGATACCCGCGGGCCCCGTCCCCGTGCACCACACGCACATCGAGGTGGTTCTGCTCCACCGAGGCACGGGCGGCGGCAGCCACGGCCCCGTCCACCTCCACCGTGACGACGTTCCCCGGGCCCGCCCGGTGCGCCATGAGGGCCGCGTTCCAGCACGTGGCGGTCCCGATCTCCAACACCTTGTGCCCGGGCCGGAGATCCAGTTCACGCAGCATCCGGAAGACCACGGAAGGCATCGAGGCCGAACTGGTCGGCACGCTGCCCGGCTCGCTCCCGGAGTGCTCCCCGTCGTCCCACTGCGTCACGATCGGCACATCGGCGTCGTCCGCGTACCCCTGCCACGCAGCCGGTTCGTCCGCCTTGCACACGGCCACACTCCGCCCGGCATCCATATCGAACGGCCAGATCAGCTCCGGCAGGAAGGCGGAACGGGGCACGGCGGCGAACGCGGGCGCCCAATCCGAGGTCAGGATGCCGGCCGCCATGAGGGCGCGCCCCAGCGCGGTGTGGCCGGGGCGCGGCTCGTCGTGTCGCTCGGTGCTCAACGGTCGCCTGCCTTGGGCGGGTTGGGCACGCCGGGACCGCCGTCGGGGGTGGGCGGTTCGTGTGGGCCGGGATAGGGCTTCCCCGGCAGTTTGTCGCCGCCGTGGTGGGTGGTGGTGTCGCTCACGGTGTCCCTCCTGGGGTGGTTGTCGGTTCGGCCGTGGTGGGGCTGGTGCCGCCGGAGCAGTACGCGGCAGTCCACGGCCTGGGAGAAGTCCCCCGCCCGTTCCGCGGCGTCGGCCGCGCGCAGTAACTCAGCGCAGGTGGCGCAGGTGGCCCAGCCGCCCGCTCCGACCTCCGGCGCGGTCACGTCCCGCTCGCCCTTCCGTGCGGATGCCCGGCGATCACGGCGTTGCAGCTCCGGACGGCGAGGCGGCGGCCCTGTGCACGGGCTGCCTCCCGTTCCCGTGCCAATGCCTGGCAGACATCGCACGCCGCGACGGGCACGGGTTCGAGCTCGGGCCCCGCCGGGGCCACGGGTGTGGGGACTGTGTACTCCACCATCCGGTTCCTCACTCTGTGTTGCCGTTCGGTTACCAGGATGAGGTGAAAGTCGGTACCGTGGAAGGGACTTCGGCGCCCAACCTGGGTGTTGGTCAGGGAGGGGTATGTACGTGTTAGCGACCTGTGTGGAAGCCGACGGTTCGGTTGTGACCAGGGCTCTGGTCAGGGAGAGGCATGGATGACGAACAGGACCCCCGACAGCGGTTTGCAGAGGAGTGTCGCAGCGCCCGGGAGCTGTTCCCGGAACGGCGGCTGAACCAGACGCAGTTGGCCCGCATGGTCCGGGTGTCCAAGTCCACGATCAGCCGAGTGGAGATCTGCGAGGGGCCGATCCCGCCGGACCTGCCGCCGCTGCTGGACCAGGTCTTCTCGACGGACGGCCTGTTCAAGCGGCTTTACGAACAGATCGCTGCGGGGGCCTATCCTGCGCATTCACGGCGGCGGATGATGTTGGAGCCGCGGGCGAGAGCCATCTCGGAGTGGTCCGCGACGCTGGTCCCCGGGCTGCTTCAGACGGGCGCCTATGCGCGGGCGGTGTTCAGTACCGGTGACCCGAGAGCCACCGAGCGGGAGTTGGTGCACAAGGTGGGCTCCCGGCTTGCGCGACAGGACATCCTGCGCGGCAGTACCCCACCGGATCTCTCCGTCGTCGTCTGTGAGTCGGTGCTCCGACGCAACGTCGGCGGACGAAAGGTCATGCGGGACCAGCTCGCGGCCCTGCTGTGGTACGGCAGTCAACCCACCACGGTTCTGCAGGTCCTTCCGTTCAGCGCCAACGCGCCGGAGCTGTTGGACGGCTCGCTGTCGATACTGACGATGCCTGACGGAGGAACCGTCCTCTACACGGAAGGTGTGCGGTTCGGATCCATCATCGAAGAGCCCGCCACGGTAAGGCATTTGACGCGGTCCTACGATGTGGTCAGGGCGTCAGCGCTCTCGCGCGACGCATCCGCCGACCTGATTCGCGAGCTAATGGAGGCATCGTGACCGTGCCCGGGCGCCACCGATGGGTCAAGTCCAGCTACAGCACCTCGGACGGCGGCAACTGCCTGGAGTGGTCGCCGACCCACGCCCGTGTTCACGGTGAAGTGCTGGTCCGGGACAGCAAGGCCCCGGACGGCCCGTCGCTGGTGTTCGGGCCGGCGGTCTGGTCCGCGTTCGTCTCCGGGGTGCGGGACGGGGAGTTCGGACAGCGCGCATGACCACCATCGCGGTGACCGGGCACCTGGGCCTCAGTGAGGCCACCGTGCCCCTGGTGCAAGCGGCCCTGCGGGCGCTGCTGCGTGAGCACGCCACCAGTGAGCTCGTCGGCGTCTCCTGCCTCGCCCGTGGCGCCGACACGTTGTTCGCCGAGGAGGTCGTGGAGGCAGGGGGGCGGCTGGTGGTCATCGTGCCGTCCCTGGACTACAGGGAGACGAAGGTCAAGGGCGACCACGCCGCCGCCTTCGACCGGCTGGCGGCGGTCGCGGAGGTGGTGACCATGCCGTACGACGTGGCCGGCTGGCCGGCGTACGAGTCGGCCAACACGGAACTGCTGAAGCGGGCCGATCGGCTGGTCGCGGTGTGGGACGGGTCGCCTCCCAGCGGTAAGGGGGGCGGTACCGCGGACGCCGTCGCGCAGGCGCGGGCGCTCGGGCTGCCCGTGGACGTCGTCTGGCCCGAAGGGGCCGAGCGCGGGTAGCGAACGGGACGGTGAGGCAGGCCCCGCGGACGAGCTGTCCGCGGGGCCTGTGTCGTGGTGCTCGGCCGGGCCGGCCGCCCGGGTCGTCGCCGAGGCCATGGTCGCGTTCGTCCCCGCTGACGCAAGAGTGGAGAAATTCGGGGGCGACGGCGTGACCGAGACCCGCCGCCGCGTCCGGGGCCTCCTCGGCGGCCCGGCGATCACCTGACGCGTCCGCCGAGGTGGCCGCGGCAGCCGGTGTCAACCGGCGGCCGCTCCGCGCGGGTGGTTGCGGGACCGGCCCGGGAGCCTGCGCAGTGTGGCGTTCGTGACACCCCGGGCCGGCCCCGGCGGTGAGCGCCCCGGGGCGTCACGGGCGCCGAGTAAGGTCGGCCAGCACGGGGCGTCAGAGGTGGGGCCTTCGCGGCCACGAACGGAACGGAAGTCCATATGTCGACTGTTCAGTCTGGGGTCAGGTCCGGTGCGCAGCAGGCCGGGCCGGCATCCCTGTACGCCGAGCTGGTCCGCCGGAACCCGGGTGAGCCCGAGTTCCACCAGGCGGCCCTGGAGGTGCTGGAGACGCTGGAGCCCGTACTGGCAGCCCGGCCGGAGTTCGCCGAGGCAAAGGTTCTGGAGCGGATCTGCGAGCCCGAGCGGCAGATCATGTTCCGCGTCCCCTGGCAGGACGACAGGGGCACGGTCCACGTCAACCGCGGCTTCCGGGTGGAGTTCAACAGCGCGCTCGGCCCGTACAAGGGCGGGCTGCGCTTCCATGCGTCGGTGAACCTCGGGATCGTGAAGTTCCTCGGCTTCGAGCAGATCTTCAAGAACGCCCTGACCGGCCTGAACATCGGCGGCGGCAAGGGCGGCAGCGACTTCGACCCGCATGGGAGGTCGGACGCCGAGGTGATGCGGTTCTGTCAGTCGTTCATGACCGAACTGCACCGCCACCTCGGCGAGCACACCGACGTACCGGCCGGTGACATCGGCGTCGGCGGCCGGGAGATCGGCTACCTCTTCGGCCAGTACCGGCGGATCACCAACCGCTGGGAGGCCGGGGTGCTCACCGGCAAGGGGCTGTCCTGGGGCGGCTCCAAGGCCCGTACCGAGGCCACCGGTTACGGCAATGTGCTGTTCACCCAGGAGATGCTCAAGGTGCGCGGCGAGGAGCTGGACGGCCAGCAGGTCGTGGTGTCCGGTTCCGGCAACGTCGCCCTCTACACCATCGAGAAGGCGCAGGCCCTCGGCGCCAACGTGGTGACCGCCTCGGACTCCGGCGGCTACGTCGTCGACGAGAAGGGCATCGACCTGGCGCTGCTGCGGCAGGTCAAGGAGGTCGAGCGCGGCCGGATCAGCGCGTACGCCGAGCGGCGCGGGGTGTCGGCCCGGTACGTGCCCGGCGGCCGGGTCTGGGACGTCGCCTGCGACGTCGCGCTGCCCTCGGCGACCCAGAACGAGCTGGACGCGGACGCGGCCCGGATCCTGGTCCGCAACGGCGTCAAGGCGGTGTCCGAGGGCGCGAACATGCCGACCACACCGGACGCGGTGGCGCTCTTCAAGGAGGCCGGGGTGGCCTTCGGGCCCGGCAAGGCCGCCAACGCGGGCGGAGTGGCGACCAGTGCGCTGGAGATGCGGCAGAACTCCGCGCGGGACACCTGGTCCTTCGAGCGGGCCGAGGGCGAACTGGCCGCGATCATGCGCGGCATCCACCGCACCTGCCACGAGACCGCCGCACGGTTCGGCCGGCCCGGCGACTACGTCGCGGGCGCCAACATCGCGGGCTTCGAGCGGGTCGCGGACGCCATGCTCGACCAGGGCCTGATCTGACCGCGGGCGGCGGGGTGTGCGCCCGGTACGGGCTGCCGCCCCGCCGCCCCCGGCTCGTAGGGTGGCCGGCATGAACATCTGCGTCTTCTGCTCCGCCGCCGACCTCGACGACCGCTACGTCGCCCCGGCCCGCCGGTTCGCCGAGCTGATCGGCAAGGGCGGGCACGCGCTGGTCTGGGGCGGTTCGGACACCGGGCTGATGAAGGTCATGGCCGACGGCGTGCAGGAGGCCGGCGGGAAGCTGATCGGGATCTCCGTGGAGTTCCTGGCGGACAAGGCGCGGCCGGGCGCCGATGAGATGGTCGTCACCAAGGACCTCGCCGAGCGCAAGGCGGAGATGCTGGCGCGCGCCGACGCCATCGTCATCATGGTCGGCGGCACGGGCACCCTCGACGAGGCCACGGAGATCCTGGAGCTGCGCAAGCACGGGTTGCACAGCAAGCCCGTCGTGCTGCTGAACACCGCCGGTTTCTACGACGGGTTGCACGAGCAGTTCCGGCGCATGGAGGACGAGGGCTTCCTGCCGCTTCCCCTCACCGACCTGGTGTTCTTCGCGGCGGACGGCGTCGGTGCGCTGGCCTACCTGGAGGAGAAGGCGGGCTTCACGGGCTGAGCCCGCCGTCCCGCCGTCCCGTAAGGCGGCTCGTTAGGATCGGGCCCATGGGTACGCACTTGATCACGGGCGCAGGGTCGGGCATCGGAGCGGCGGTCGCACGGCGGCTGGCGGAGCGCGGCGAGGAGCTGTGGCTGCTGGCGCGCAACGCGGTCCGCGCGAAGGAGCTGGCCGCGCAGTTCCCCACGGCCCATGTGATCGTGGGCGACCTGGCCACCCCCGAGAAGCTGTCCTTCGCGCTCGGCCAGCAGTCGCTGCCGGACCGGATCGACTCCCTCCAGCACATCGCGGGCGTGATCGAACTGGGCGCGGTCGGCGATCTGCCGGCCAAGGCGTGGCAGCGCCAGCTCGCCGCCAACCTGGTGGCGCCGGCCGAGCTGACCCGGCTGCTGCTGCCGCTGGTGCGCCTCGCCAAGGGGCACGTGGTCTTCGTCAACTCCGGCGCCGGGCTGAACGCGCACGCCAACTGGGGCGCGTACGCGGCGAGCAAGCACGGCCTGAAGGCCCTGGCCGACTCCCTGCGGGCGGAGGAGCACGGCAACGGCGTGCGGGTGACCTCGGTCTACCCGGGGCGCACGGCCACGCCGATGCAGGAGAGCACCCACCAGCAGGAGGGCAAGGCGTACGACCCGTCCCGCTGGATCGACCCGGAGTCGGTGGCCAGCACGATCCTCGCCGCCGTCGACCTGCCGCGGGACGCGGAGATCAACGACGTCACGGTGCGCCCGGGACGCTGAGGGGTGCTTGTTCACCGGGTGCCTGTTCACTGGGTGCCCGTTCGCCGGGTGCCTGTTCACCGGGTGCCCGTTCACCCGGCGGCCGGGCCGCCCGGCGGGCCGCCGTGGCGACGTACGCTGCAAGAGTGACCACTGAAGCGAAGTCGACCGCGGCGGCGGGGTGCGGGTTCCGGGAGATCCGGGGGCTCGTGACCGAACTGAGCCGCCGGCTGGACGCCCATCAGCGCAGTCGGATCGCCGAGCTGGACCTGACGCCGACGCAGGCCAAGGTGCTGGAGGAGCTCGGCGAGCCGAAGACCGCGCGGGAGCTCGCCGGGGTGCTGTGCTGTGAACCGCCCAACGTCACCTATGTCATCTCCAAGCTGGAGAAACAGGGCATGGTGGTGCGGCAGCCACATCCGCTGGACGGGCGGGCCAAGCAGCTCGTACTGACCGAGGCGGGGCGGGAGTTGCGGCTCGACCTGCTGCGCCGGATGGGGACCGCGTCGCCGCTGGACCACCTCACGCACGAGGAGCGGGCCGCGCTGCGCGACGACCTGCTGAAGGCCCTGGGGCGGGGCGACGCCTGACCGGGCCGCGGTCGCCCGGCCCGCCGTTTCCCTCCTTTGCCGACGCGTTCGGCGGTGTCCCGCCCCCTGGGCGTGGTCCGGGCGGCGCCCGCGGGTACCCGTGCTCCCGGCAACGTCGTCAGCGGGAGGCGCCATGGGCTTCAACCCCCTCGGCAGGGCGGGCACCTCGGACACCTCGGCCGGCTCCCGTGGAGCTTCACCCAGGAGCAGGTGGAGGGCTGACGCCGGGGCGGCCGGTCGGCGGGGCCGCCCCTTCGTATGCGTTCAGTAAAGTTATAGCTGTCACCATTGTCGCGGAAGATAGCTATAGCTTTAACTAAATGCATGATCACTGAGAAGGCGACGGCGCGCGGCCCGGCGCGCGAGACGTCCGAGGCGCCGACCGCCCCCGCGGCCCGTGGCGGGCTCCAACTCCTCGTCCTGGCCCTCGGGTTCGTGATGGCCAGCCTGGACACCGGCATCATGAACGTCGCGGCGCACGACCTGCGGGCCCGCCTCGGCCTGAGCATGGCCGGCCTGACCTGGGTCGTCGACGGCTACGTCCTCGCCTTCGCCGCACTGCTGCTGCTCGCCGGATCACTGGCGAAGCGGTACGGCGCCCGCCGGATCTACCTCGTCGGGCTCGCCGCGTTCACCGCCGCCTCCCTGCTCGGTGCCGTGGCGCCGGACGGCACCGTCCTGGTGGCGGCCCGCTTCGCCCAGGGTGTCGGTGCCGCCCTGTTCATGCCCAGCTTGCTGTCGCTGCTGATGAACGCCTTCCCCGAACCGGCCCGCCGGGCCAGGATCCTCGGCATCTGGTCGGCGATCGTCTCCACCTCCGTGGGGCTCGCCCCCACCATCGGCGGCCTCCTGGTCGGCACCCTGGGCTGGCGCTCCATCTTCCTGGTCAACCTGCCCATCGGCGCCGCGGGCCTGCTGCTCACCCGCCGGGTGATCGCGGCGACCCCGGCCCGCGGTTCCGCGCTCGGCGGCACCGGCCACGTCCTCGGGCTGCTCGCCCTCGGGTCGCTCAGCTACGCCCTCATCGAAGGGCCGGAGGCGGGCTGGTCCGCGCCGCTCGTGCTGGCCGCCTTCGCGGTCACCGTGGTGGCGGTGGCCGGGTTCGTGGTCCGGGAACGGACCGTCCGGACACCGATCCTCCCGGTCGCGCTCTTCGCTGACAGCCGGTTCTCCGCGGCCAACGTGGTCGGCTTCCTCTTCAACTTCGCCTTCTACGGCGTCCTGTTCGTCCTCGGACTGTTCCTCCAGACGGCCCGCGGCGCGAACGCGGTGACCGCCGGGCTCCAGATGCTGCCGGCCGTGCTGATCCTGCCGTTCGGCAACATGCTCTACGCCCGGATCGGACACCGCCTCGGCAACCGGACCGCGCTCACCGCCTCCCTGGCCCTCTCCGCCGCCGGATATGTCGTGCTCTTCCTGATCGTCCGGCCCGGACTGCCGTACTGGGTCCTCGCGGTCGTGCTCGCCGTCACCAACATCGGCAGCGGGGTCGCCTCCCCGGCCATGACCGGCGTCCTGATGGAGGCCGCCGGCCGCGAACACGCCGACATCGGCAGCGCCACCCTCAACGCCAACCGCCAGATCGGCTCGCTGGTCGGCATCGCCGGGATGGGCGCGGTGCTCACCGCGGCCGGCGGCGGTTACCCGGGCGCACAGGCCGCCTTCGCGCTGACGGCGGGGGCGCTGGCGGTGGCCGCGGTGACCGGCTGGCTGGGCGTGCGCGGCCGGCGGTGACGGGGTTCACGTTCCGGGGCGGGGCGGGGCGGGGCAGAGCGGGGCGCGTGCGGCGGCGGGACCGGGGTACCCACCCGGGGCGCGCCGCCGCATACCCTTCCGGGGTGAGCGAGAACAGCACGTACGAGTGGGCAGCGGGCGCGGCGACCGGGATCGGGTCGATGCCCGGCGGGGACGCGCGGGAGGCGGCCAAGACCGTCACCGGGTCGCTGGAGACCTTCCCGTATCTGCCGGAGCTCCCGGCGCGGGGCCCCGGCGCCGACATGATCGGACGCACCCTGGGGATGCTCGTCGAGGTCTACGGCCATGTGGAGCCCAGCGGCTGGCGGATCAGCGACCGGCCCGGCCGGGACACCCGGCGGGCGCACTCCTGGCTCGGCGAGGACCTCGACGCCCTGGAGGAGTTCACCCAGGGCTACGAGGGCCCGCTGAAGGTCTCCGCGGTCGGGCCCTGGACCCTCGCCGCCGCCTTGGAACTGCGCAACGGCGAGGCCGCCCTCAGCGACCCCGGCGCCTGCCGGGACCTCGCGGCGTCGCTGGCGGAGGGGCTGCGCGGCCATCTCGCGGACGTCCGGCGCCGGGTCCCGGGCGCCAAGGTCGTCCTCCAGCTCGACGAGCCGTCGCTGACCGCGGTCCTCCAGGGGCGGGTGAAGACGGCGAGCGGGTACCGGACGCACCGGGCCGTGGACCGCGCCGTGGTCGAGGGCGCGCTGCGCGATCTCGTGACGGTGGCGCAGGGCGGACCGGTGGTCGTCCACT
Source organism: Streptomyces sp. NPDC021749 (assembly GCF_040640655.1). NCBI lineage: Bacteria > Bacillati > Actinomycetota > Actinomycetes > Kitasatosporales > Streptomycetaceae > Streptomyces > Streptomyces sp. NPDC021749. The sequence goes on from NZ_JBFACE010000014.1 coordinate 139,228, forward strand.
CGTGCGCGCCCGCGGTGCCGTTCGGACTGCTGCGGCGGGCCGGCGTCACGGGCATCTCGTTCGATTTCGCACTGCTCACCGAGCGTGAGGAGGAGGCGATCGGAGAGGCGGTCGAGGGCGGTACGGCGCTGTTCGCGGGCGTGGTGCCGGGCGTGGACGGTCGATTGTCAGACCCTGCCGGTAGCGTCATGGGTGTCAGGACGCTCTGGCGCAGGCTGGGGCTGGCACCGGGGACTCTCAGCGAGTCCGTGGTCGTCACCCCGTCGTGCGGGCTGGCGGGCGCTTCGCCCGGATATGCCCGTTCGGTGCTCGCCCATTGCGTCCGGGCGGCGAGGTCGCTCGCAGACAACCCTGAGTGACCGCACTCAAGGACCACGGGAGGACAAGACGGTGGCTGGCGAACAGCACGCAGCGCAATCCAAGGTGCCCGCAGCGGCGCGGGAGAAGCACGCGCAGCTCGCTGAGCAGATCGAGGAGCACCGCTTCCGCTATTACGTGAAGGACGCTCCGGTCGTCAGCGACGCCGAGTTCGACCGGCTGCTGCGCTCCCTGGAGGCCCTGGAGAACGAACACCCCGAGCTGCGCACCCCGGACTCCCCGACCCAGAAGGTCGCCGGCGCGTACGCAACCGAATTCACCGAGGTCGCGCACCGCGAGCGGATGCTCTCGCTGGACAACGCCTTCGACCAGGAGGAGTTGGCGGCCTGGGCGGAGCGGCTCGCCGGTGAACTGGGCGGTGCTCCCAAGAGCGCGGGCTACCACTTCCTGTGCGAGCTCAAGGTCGACGGCCTCGCCGTCAACCTCACCTACGAGCACGGCCGGCTGACCCGCGCCGCCACCCGCGGCGACGGACGCACCGGCGAGGACATCACCCCCAATATCCGGACCATCGCCGACATTCCCAACCGCCTGAAGGGTGACCGGATTCCGGCCCTGGTCGAGGTGCGCGGCGAGGTCTACTTCCCCATGGAGAAGTTCCTCCAGCTCAACGAGCGGCTGGTGGCCGACGGCAAACCGCCGTTCGCCAACCCCCGCAACGCCGCGGCCGGTTCACTGCGCCAGAAGGACCCGAAGATCACGGCCAGCCGCCCGCTGCACATGGTCGTCCACGGCCTCGGCGCCCGCGACGGCCTGGAGATCGACCGGCTCTCGGAGGCGTACGACCTGCTCAAGGAGTGGGGCCTGCCGACCGCCACGCACAACAGGGTCGTCGACTCCCTCGAAGCGGTACGGGAGTTCATCGCCCACTACGGCGACCCCGAGACCCGCCGCACGGCCGTGGAGCACGAGATCGACGGCGTGGTCGTCAAGCTGGACGAGATCCGGCTCCAGGGGCGGCTGGGCTCGACCTCGCGCGCCCCGCGCTGGGCGATCGCCTGGAAGTACCCCCCGGAGGAGGTCAACACCAAGCTGGTGGACATCCGGGTCGGCGTCGGCCGCACCGGCCGGGTCACGCCGTACGCGGTGGTCGAGCCGGTCACCGTCGCCGGATCCGAGGTGGAGTTCGCGACCCTGCACAACCAGGACGTGGTCAAGGCCAAGGGCGTGCTGATCGGGGACACCGTCGTGATCCGCAAGGCCGGCGACGTCATCCCCGAGATCCTGGGCCCGGTGGTCGATCTGCGGGACGGCGCCGAGCGGGAGTTCGTGATGCCCGCCGAGTGCCCCGAGTGCGGCACGGCCCTGCAGCCCGCCAAGGAAGGCGACATCGACCTGCGGTGCCCCAACAACCGCTCCTGCCCCGCGCAGATCCGTGAGCGGCTGTTCTACCTGGCCGGCCGCAAATGCCTGGACATCGAGAATTTCGGATATGTCGCCGCCACGGCCCTCAGCCAGCCGCTGGAGCCCGCCGAGCCGCCGCTGAAGGACGAGGGCGATCTTTTCGGCCTCTCCGTCGAGCAGCTGCTGCCCATCAAGTCGTACGTCCTCGACCCCGATTCCGGCCTGCCCAAGCGTGACCCGAAGACCGGGGAGGAGAAGGTCGTCACGTTCTTCGCCAACCAGAAGGGCGAGCCGAAGAAGAACACCCTCGCGATGCTGGAGAACATCCAGGCCGCCAAGGAGCGCCCGCTGGCCCGCATCCTGACCGGTCTGTCGATCCGGCACGTGGGCCCGGTGGCGGCCGAGGCGCTGGCCCGGGAGTTCCGCTCGATCGACCGCATCCGGGACGCCGAAGAGGCCGAGCTGGCCGCCGTGGACGGCGTCGGGCCCACCATCGCCGCGTCGTTGAAGCAGTGGTTCGCCGAGGACTGGCACCGCGAGATCATCGAGAAGTGGCGGGCCGCCGGCGTCCGAATGGAGGAGGAGCAAACGGGTGAGGAGGGCCCGCGCCCCCTCGAAGGCGTCACCGTCGTCGTAACGGGCACACTTCAGTCACACACAAGAGATGGCGCGAAAGAGGCCCTCCAGAACCTCGGAGCGAAGGTGACCGGTTCCGTTTCGAAGAAGACCGGTTTCGTAGTGGTGGGCGACAACCCCGGTTCGAAGTACGACAAGGCGATGCAGTTGAAGGTCCCCGTGCTGGACGATGACGGCTTCGCGGTGCTGCTGGAACAGGGTCCCGAGGCGGCACGAGCGGTAGCTGTCACTCCGCCTGAGGAGGAGTGAGGTGTCACCCCATCGGCGCATACCAGATTGATCCAGGATGCCGGGTCGCATTCGGGCAACCGTCATCGATCGCTGCCCGCGGCGGCCTTCCGCGGCCTACTGTTGAGGAGTGCGCCTGCCGTGGCGCGGGCACAGCCGGCTGTGAGAGGGATCGGAATGAAACCGACCGACAGCGCCGCTCCGGCGTCGCGGCTCCGGCAGCTCGTCGTGCCCGCGCTGCCCGCGGGCATCGTCACCGTGGCGAGCCTCGCGCTCGCCACGGGCGTGTTCCGGACTCTGGGCGTAGGTGACGCGCTCTTTCCCGGAGGCGCGGTGGGATGGTCGCTGGCGATCCTGACCGGCGTCATCGTCGGCCACCTGGTCGCCCTCGGCCGCGACCGCTGGTGGGGCGGCACGGGCTCCGGCGCGGCGCTCGCCCTCGCCGTCCTGCTGCTGTACGGCTGGGTCCCGGCCACCCTCGTCAGCCTCTCCGTCGTCGTGCTGGTCGGCGCCGCCCGCCGGAACCGCTGGCGGCAGGCCGTGGTGCACGGCGCGGTCGACGTCCTCGGCATCGGCGCCGCGGCGCTCGGCCTCGCCGCGTTCGGCGTGGTCTCCACCGTCCGCCAGCCGTGGACCCCGCTCGCCTGGGACCTCTCCGTCCTCCCCGAAGTCGTCGTCACCGCGGGCGGCTACCTCTTCGTCAGCCGCGGCCTGCTGTGGCTCAGCCTCACCCCGCGCAGCGGCCAGCTCCCCGCCATCCCGCGCACCGCGGTCGTCCGCCAGGCCCTGGTCGGCATCGCCCTGCTCGGCATCGCCCCGCTGATCGCCGTCTGCGCCGTCAACGCCCCCCTGCTGCTGCCGCTGTTCGCGGTCCCGCTGATCGCCCTGGACTCCACGCTCTGGATAGCCCGGGCCCGCGCCGAGGAGCAGCTGCGCGACCCGCTCACCGGCCTGCCCAACCGCCAGTGGCTGCTGGAGCGCACCTGGACCGCGCTGGACGAGGCCGAACGGATCGGCGTCCGCTCGGCCCTGGTCCTCATCGACCTGGACCGCTTCCGCTCCGTCAACGACACCCTCGGCCACCTCGCCGGCGACCGCCTGCTGCTGCAGATCGCCGACCGGCTGCGGCACGCCCTCCCGCGCGGCGCCGAGGCCGCCCGGCTCGGCGGCGACGAGTTCGCCGTCCTGCTCCCCACCACCGACTCCCTCACCAGCTCCCAGCGGGTGGCCCGCAACCTCGTCGCCGCCCTCAGCTCCCCGCTGGACCTCGACGGACTGACCCTCGTGCTCGAAGCCAGCGCGGGGGTCGCCGTCTTCCCCGACCACGCCCTGGACGCCGAAGGACTGCTGCGCCGCGCCGATGTGGCGATGTACCAGGCCAAGCGGGACCGCAGCGGCGTCGAGCTCTACGAGGCCAAGCGCGACGGCAACACCCCCGACCGGCTCGGCCTGCTGGGCGATCTGCGGCGCGCCCTGGACGCCGGCGACGTCGAGCTGCACTACCAGCCCAAGGTGGGATTCGACGGACATGTCGCCGGGCTGGAGGCCCTGGTCCGCTGGGTACACCCCGACCGCGGCCGGGTGCCCCCCGACGAGTTCATCGCGATCGCTGAGTCCTCCGGGCTGATGCCCCGGCTCACCGAGTACGTCCTGGAGACCGCGCTCGCCCAGGTGGCGCGCTGGCGCGCGATGGGCCTGGAGGTCCCGGTCGCGGTCAACGTCTCCCCCCGCGACGTGCACTCCCCGGGCTTCGCCGGCGCCGTCGCGGCCCGGCTCGCCCGACATCGGGTCCCACCGGGCGCCCTCCAACTGGAGATAACCGAGCACGTCCTCCTGGAGGACCCGCAGCGGGCCGCCGACACGCTCGCCGGGCTCACCGCCCACGGCGTGAAGATGTCGCTGGACGACTTCGGCACCGGCTACTCCTCCCTCGTCCACCTCCGTCGCCTGCCGGTCAGCGAGCTGAAGATCGACCGCTCCTTCGTGGCCCGGCTGGCCGTCGACACGGAGGACGCCGAGATCGTCCGCTGCACCCTCGACCTGGCCCATTCGCTCGGCCTCCTGGTCGTCGCCGAGGGCGTGGAGGACGACGAGACCTGGGAACGGCTGCGCGACCTCGGCTGCGACGCCGTCCAGGGCTGGCTGGTGGCGGCCGCGATGCCCCCCGACGAGACCACGGCCTGGCTGAGGGCCCGCGGTGAGCACGGATGGCACCGCGAATCGGAGACGGCCGCCCTGGCGGCGGAGAAGGCAGCCGAGCGCCCTTCGGGACAGGTCCTGAACTGACCCGGCCACCGGCCGTCCCACGTCCCCGCTCCGAATCCAGCGAAGCCCAAGCCGACCGCGAAGCCGAAGCCGAAACGGACAGCGAAGCCGAAGCCGAACCCGCCACCGAACCCGAAGCCGACGGCGAAGCCGTAGCCGCCACCGAACCCGAAGCCGACCGCGAAGCCGAAGCCGAAGAAGGCGGCGAACCCGCCACCGAACCGGAAGCCGAACCCGAAGAAGGCGGCGAACCCGCCACCGAACCGGAAGCCGAACCCGGAGAAGGCGGTGAACCGGAAGCCGGCGGTGACCGGCCCGACGGGGGTGATCAGGCCCCCGGGCCCCGCTGACCGGGGCGCGCCCGCCCGCACGGGCCGCGCCCCGGCGAAACGGTTTCGCGGCCGCTGACCCGTACGCCATAGGATTGGGCCGGAAAAGTTCACCGGAGTGCTCGTCGAGACCACTCCGCCTGAACACTCCGTCCGGAACACTCCGCCAAGAACACCAGAGGATCGCTGCATGCCTGGCATCACGCGCGAGGAGGTCGCCCACCTCGCCCGGCTGGCACGTCTGGAGCTGCGGGACGAAGAGCTCGACCACTTCGCCTCGCAGCTCGACGACATCATCGGCGCGGTCGCCCGCGTCTCCGAGGTCGCCGACCAAGACGTTCCGCCGACCTCCCACCCGCTGCCCCTGACCAACGTCATGCGGCCGGACGAGGTCCGTCCCTCGCTGACCCCCGAGCAGGCGCTCTCCGGCGCCCCGGCCCAGGAGCAGCAGCGTTTCAAGGTGCCGCAGATCCTGGGGGAGGAGTGACCGACATGGCCGACCTGATCAAGCTCACCGCCGCCGAGATCGCGGCCAAGATCGCCTCCGGCGAGCTCACCGCCGTCGAGGTGACCGAGGCCCACCTGGCCCGCATCGACGCCGTCGACGAGAAGGTGCACGCCTTCCTCCACATCGACCGCGAGGGCGCCCTCGCGCAGGCCCGCGCCGTCGACGAGAAGCGCGCCCGCGGCGAGAAGCTCGGCCCGCTGGCCGGCGTCCCGCTCGCGCTCAAGGACATCTTCACCACCGAGGGCGTCCCGACCACCGTCGGTTCCAAGATCCTCGAAGGCTGGATCCCGCCGTACGACGCCACGGTCACCAAGAAGCTCAAGGCCGCCGACGTCGTCATCCTCGGCAAGACCAACATGGACGAGTTCGCCATGGGGTCCTCCACCGAGAACAGCGCCTACGGCCCGACCGGCAACCCCTGGGACCTGACCAAGATCCCCGGCGGCTCCGGCGGCGGCTCCTCCGCCGCGCTCGCCTCCTTCGAGGCCCCGCTCGCCATCGGCACGGACACCGGCGGCTCCATCCGCCAGCCCGCCGCCGTCACCGGCACCGTCGGCGTCAAGCCCACCTACGGCGGCGTCTCCCGCTACGGCATGGTCGCCTTCTCCTCCTCCCTGGACCAGGGCGGCCCCTGCGCCCGTACGGTGCTGGACGCGGCCCTCCTCCACGAGGTGATCGCCGGGCACGACCCGCTGGACTCCACCTCCATCGACGCCCCCGTCCCGCCGGTCGTCGAGGCGGCCCGCAACGGCAGCGTCGAGGGCATGCGGGTCGGCGTCGTCAAGCAGTTCCGCGGCGAGGGCTACCAGCCCGGTGTGCTCCAGCGCTTCGACGAGTCGGTCGAGCTGCTCAAGGAGCTGGGCGCGGAGATCGTCGAGCTGGACTGCCCGTCCTTCGACCTCGCGCTCGCGGCGTACTACCTGATCGCGCCGTCCGAGTGCTCCTCCAACCTGGCCCGCTTCGACGCCATGCGCTACGGCCTGCGGGTCGGCGACGACGGCACGAAGTCCGCCGAGGACGTCACCGCCCTGACCCGCGAGGCCGGCTTCGGCCCCGAGGTCAAGCGCCGGATCATGCTCGGCACCTACGCCCTGAGCTCCGGCTACTACGACGCGTACTACGGCTCCGCCCAGAAGGTGCGGACGCTGATCACCCGCGACTTCGAGAAGGCCTTCGAGCAGGTCGACGTGATCGTCTCGCCGACCACGCCGACCACCGCCTTCCCGATCGGCGAGCGCGCCGACGACCCGATGGCGATGTACCTCGCCGACGTCTGCACGCTCCCCGTCAACCTGGCAGGCAACGCAGCCATGTCGCTGCCCTGCGGTCTCGCCCCCGAGGACGGACTGCCGGTGGGCCTGCAGATCGTCGCCCCCGCCATGAAGGACGACCGGCTCTACAAGGTCGGCGCCGCGGTCGAGGCCGCGTTCACCGCCAAGTGGGGCCACCCGCTGATCGAGGAGGCACCTGCACTGTGAGTGGAAAGCTCGCCAAGGCCAAGGGCTTCAAGAAGTCCAAGCCCGGTACGTACCTGTCCATCGGCACCACGCTGTTCGGCGCGGTGAGCGTCGTCAAGCAGGCGAAGAAGGCACGGGTGGAGCAGGACACGCTCCAGCTGGTCGACGCCGTCGTCTCCGCCGCCGCCATCGTCACCGGCGTCGCCCTGCTCATCCGCGAACTGCGCCGTCTGGGCGACGACGACGTCCTCGCGGACTGACCGGCGCCGGACCCTGAGAGGTTAGTTTCACCGTGACTGTCACCGACCTGGTGTCGTACGAGGACGCGCTGGCCGCCTACGACCCCGTCATGGGGCTTGAGGTACACGTCGAACTCGGCACCAAGACCAAGATGTTCTGCGGGTGCTCCACCGCCCTCGGCGCCGACGCCAACTCGCAGACCTGCCCCACCTGCCTGGGCCTGCCCGGCTCGCTCCCGGTCGTGAACGCGACCGGCGTCGAGTCCGCCATCAAGATCGGCCTGGCACTCAACTGCTCCATCGCCGAATGGTGCCGCTTCGCCCGGAAGAACTACTTCTATCCGGACATGCCGAAGAACTTCCAGACCTCCCAGTACGACGAGCCGATCGCCTTCGACGGCTACCTCGACGTACAGCTGGAGGACGGGGAGATCTTCCGCGTGGAGATCGAGCGCGCCCACATGGAGGAGGACACCGGCAAGTCGACGCACGTCGGCGGTGCCACCGGCCGCATCCACGGCGCCCGGCACTCCCTCCTGGACTACAACCGCGCCGGCATCCCGCTCATCGAGATCGTCACCAAGCCGATCGTCGGCGCCGGCGAGCGGGCCCCCGAGGTCGCCAAGGCGTACGTCGCCGAGCTGCGCGAGCTCATCAAGGCGCTCGGCGTCTCCGAGGCCCGCATGGAGCAGGGCCAGATGCGCTGCGACGTGAACCTCTCGCTGCGCCCCAACGGCACCGAGAAGTTCGGCACCCGCTCGGAGACCAAGAACGTCAACTCGCTCCGCTCCGTCGAGCGCGCCTGCCGCTTCGAGATCCAGCGGCACGCCGCGGTGCTCTCCTCCGGCGGCACGATCGTCCAGGAGACCCGCCACTTCCACGAGGACGACGGCTCCACGACGCCCGGCCGGGTCAAGGAGGAGGCGGAGGACTACCGCTACTTCCCCGAGCCGGACCTGGTCCCGGTGGCTCCCTCCCGCGAGTGGGTCGAGGAACTGCGCGCGACCCTGCCCGAGCTGCCGCGTGTGCGCCGCAACCGCCTCCGCGAGGAGTGGGGAATCAGCGAGCACGACATGCAGTCGATCCTCAACGCCGGCGCGGTCGACCTGATCGTCGCCACCGTCGAGGCCGGTGCGGACGCCGCCGCGGCCCGTAAGTGGTGGATGGGCGAACTGGCCCGCCGCGCCAACGAGGACGGCGTGGAGCTGGCGGCCCTGCCGATCACCGCCGAGCAGGTCGCCCGGGTCGCCGAGCTGGTCGCCAAGGGAGACCTGAACGACAAGCTGGCCCGCCAGGTCATCGAGGGCGTCCTCGCGGGCGAGGGCACTCCGGACGAGGTCGTCGAGAAGCGCGGCCTGAAGGTCGTCTCCGACGAGGGCGCCCTGGGCACCGCCGTCGACGAGGCGATCGCCGCCAACGCCGCCATCGCCGACAAGATCCGCGGCGGCAAGGTGGCCGCGGCCGGTGCCCTGGTCGGCGCGGTCATGAAGGCCACCCGCGGCCAGGCCGACGCGGCGCGCGTCCGTGAGCTGATCCTGGAGAAGCTGGGCGTCGAGGGCTGATCCTGGCTCCGGTTCCTCCGGTTGCGTGCTGAGCGGCCGTCCTTCCTCGTAGGGAAGGGCGGCCGCTTCGCGTACGTGCCGCTGGCCTCGGCGTTGAGCGATCTAATCCACGACCGCGGCCACGAACGCCTGCCAGGCGCCGACCCCGAGCGCGAGCGTCGGCCCGGCGGGGTTCTTGGAGTCGCGGACGTGGATGGCGGAGGGGGAGGCGGCGACTTCTACGCAGTCGCCGCCCTCGTCGCTGCTGTAGCTGGACTTGTGCCAGTCGTAGGCGACTTCAATGCAGTTGCCACCTTCGCTGGCGCTGTAGCTCGACTTGAACCAGGTCAGGTCGCCGCTTGCTGGGCTGCTCATGCCTCTCCCGCCAGTTGGTCGAGCAGGCTGATGCTGTCCTCCGGTGTCAGCGCCTGCGACCGCAGCATCCCATATTTGTATTGCAGCAGACTTACCTCATCGGGGTCGTCCACGAGGAAGCTGACTCGTTGGCCCTCGATATAGCCCAGTTGTCCGTGGTCCGGTGTCTCCAGCAGGACGAGTGGCCCGTCCAGCCCTGCATGTTTCGTCTGAAGCAACGGCATGATCTGGAACCCGAGGAAGGGCAACTCCGCACACCGTCGCAGCTGTCTGATTTGCTCCCGCAGGATGTCAGGGTCCCCGATCGGTCGACGCAGGACGGCCTCTTCCACAATGAAGCTCAGGACCGGCGGCGGGTCCCGCTGCAGCAGCCGCTGCCGATCGAGCCGCGCGGAGAGCCGTTCACCAGCCTCCGCTTCACCGATCGGCGGGAACAGGCACGAGAAGACGGCCCGGGCGTAGTCCTCGGTCTGCAGTAGGCCAGGCACGACGTGGTTCTCGTACGAGAGCAGTGCCAGCGCCTCCGCCTCGTACTCGACGAAGTCCTGCACGAAGGCCGGAAACCGCTCCTTCTCCGGAACCTTCTGCACCGCGACCGCCAACGCCCCCTTCGTCTCCAGGAGTTCGTCCAGCGTCTCGGCCAGGTCGATCTTCAGTGGTCTGCGGCCTTGCTCGATGGAGCCGATGGTGTCCTCATGGAGCCCGACCCGCTCGGCAAGTGCGGGCTGGGTGATCCGGGCGGCCCGCCGGAAGTGACTCAACTGGGCCCCGATCACATGCCAGGACGTGATCCTCTTCGGTTTGTTCGCCGGGTGCATGCGGCTTGCCTTCCCCCCGTCGTGACTGTCTGATGCGGCGGGAAGTCGTACATCGGATCTGTACGACCTCACGCTGTGGTCCAGCATAGTCACTGCCTGTGACATTGGAGCCATGCAGAAGGAGATCCACGCGCTTCGGTCCCGCACCGCGTTCTACCGACGGGAGCGCCGTTCCGTGTCCCTGGCCAGGGAGTTCGCCCGTACCGCGCTCGCGGACTGGGACGTGAAGCAACGTGCGGACGACATCGTGCTCTGCGTGAGCGAACTGGCCACCAATGCCCTCCTGCACGGCGTCCCGCCGGGGCGCGGTTACCGGCTGTGGCTGTCGTGGGAGGCCGCGGACGGGCCGCTGCGCATCGAGGTGCACGACAGCGGGGGCGGCGACCCGTGCGTACCGGCGGCCGCCCTCAGCGGCGAGGCCGAGGCCGGTCGCGGGCTGCTGCTCGTTGCCGCGCTCGCCGACGCGTGGGGCATCGGCGAGCGCGTACCCGGAAAGGTCGTGTGGTGCGAGTTCCGTAACGAGCACCAAGGGTGAGAGTGAGAGTTACGGCAGGGCGTGAACGTGCGGCCCGACCGCGTTCGACCACGCATTACCGCTCGCCGCGTCCCAGTTCGTGGACCAGGTCATGGCGCCCCGTACGCCCGGATACGTCCGGGACGGCTTGAACGAGCCACAGCCCGTCCCCTTGGCGAGGCAGTCCAGGGCGGCGTTCACGACGCTCGGGGCGACGTAACCGCTGCCCGCGCCCCGGGTGGAGGCGGGCAGGCCCAGGCCCACCTGGGACGGGTCGAGGCCGCCTTCGAGCTGGATGCAGGCCAGCGCGGTGAGGAAGTCCACGCTGCCTTGGGAGTAGACCTTTCCGTCGCATCCCAACATCGAGCCGCTGTTGTAGTACTGCATGTTGACGACGGTGAGGATGGCCTTCACGTTCAGCGCCGTCTGGAAGTAGCCGCCGGACGTCGACTGCATGTCGATCGTCTGCGGCGCCATGGTGAGCACGAGTTTCCCGCCCGCCTTCTGGGAGAGCGAGCGCAGCGCCTGCGTCATGTACGTCGGGTTGAGGCCGTTTTCCAGGTCGATGTCGACCCCGTTGAAGCCGTACTGCTGCATCAATGCATACACGCTGTCGGCGAAGTTGGCGGCCGAGGCGGAGTCGTTGACGGAGACCGTGCCTTTCTCGCCTCCGACGGAGATGATGACCGACTTACCGGCCGCTTGTTTGGCCTTGATGTCGGCCTTGAACTGGTCGACCGTGTAGCCGCCGAGGCCCGCCGAGTCGAGGTTGAAGGTGACCGCGCCGGGCGTGGTCGTCGCATCGGCGAAGGCGACCGCGATGATGTCGTACTGGCTCGGCACCTCGCTGATCTTCTGGACCGTCGCGCCGTTGTTGAAGTTCTGCCAGTAGCCGGTGACCGCGTGCTTGGGGACGGCGGGGTCGGTGCCGCCACCGGAGGGCGAGGTCGTTGCGGTGACCTCTGCCGAACGGGACGACTCACCGGCCGTATTGGTGGCCGTGACCTGGAAACGGTAACTGGTCGAGGGTCTCAGACCGGTCACCGTCGCCGACGTCCCGCTCACCGTCCGGTCCTTGGCGCCGTCCCGGTAGAGGGTGTAGCCGGTGGCCCCGGAGACCGGGTTCCACGACAGGGCGACCGATGACGACGTCACGGAACCCGCGGACAGGCCGCCGGGCGCCGCCGGAACCTGGGGCCCGGGGTCGGTACCGCCCCCGCCGTCCGGCCCCAGCACGCTGAAGTCATCGGCGTAGTAGGCGGGTTGTCCGTACCACCCATGGGTGGAGACGGTGACGGAGGTGGTGTGGGGGCCCGTGGTGAAGCTGGTCGCGAGCTGCTGCCACCCGGTGGCCGACGGGGTCCAGGTGGAGACGTCCGTAGTGCCGGTGCCCGACGCGCCCAGGTAGACGTACGAGCCCTGGACGTACGCACTGAGCCGGTACGTCGCGTTCGGCTTGACCGCCACGGTCTGGGAGCAGGTGGCGTTGTCCGAGGCGGTGGGGGTCGCCCTGAGCGCCGCGCTGCCGCCGTGCACGGGCGACCCGACGGAGGCCCCACTCCCCGCCGAACAGGTCCAGTTGCTCAGCCCGGACTCGTAGCCGGCGTTCTTGGCGACGTTGACGTCGTCGTCGGCGGCGGCCGCGGCCGGGGCGGCCGCAGTCATGCCGCCCGCCACGCTGGCGAGAACCGCCACCACGGCGGTGAAAAGGCGTCTGTGGCGCAGGGGTCTGATGCGGGTGCGTGCTGCGGTGCGAGGCATACCTGTCTCCTGTGCTGAAGGGGGAAGCCCGAGGACTGCACGAGACGGTGGCCACCGCTGACGAGGGGCCGTTCGGTCCCGACCCTGCGCCCAGAATGGTTCAGACCAATGCCCCGGTCAAGGGGTGTGACGCGGGCGGACGGGCTCGTGCGGGGGCGGCTGTGGCCGGCACGAAGAGGGCGGAGTCGGTTGTGGGGGCGGCCGCCAGTGGCCGCCAGTGGCCGCCAGTTTGGCGGGCGAATCCTCTCGCCGCCCAAACAGCAAGGTAATTGAACTCGAAAAGAACTGCGGGCCGGTTTCCCGGTTCGGTCGCCCGGTCCGCCTTTCCTTCGGCCTCCTGGTCCGTGTCTCGGCGGCTCGTTGTCAGTGCCGTATGCCAAAGTATGTTCGATAGTTGAGCAGGGAATCGGGGGAGGGGTCGATCCGTTATGTCTTTGATCGATGAGGTAGCGGCGATTCACGCCGGACAACCAGATCCGGCCGCACTCGTAGGTGAATTTCGGCGCACGCATGTCTTGATTCCGACGGTCAATGACAGCCTTCTCTCCACCGAGTTGGACGGCATCCGCTGGCTGTGCGCCTTCACCGACGAGGAGGCGCTGTCCCGCTTCGCGCTGGGGCGTGGTGCGGAGCCCGGCGCGGAGTGGCAGTACGTGTCCGTGTCCGGCGCTCGTGTCCTTGACGTGCTGATTCCCGCCATCGAGGGCCCTACGGGGGTGGCTCTGGATGCGGGTAGCGAACAGGGCGCGCTCTTCCCGCCGGTGGCCGGAATCGTGCCCGACCGAGTGGCCATCGACGTCACCGCCGTATCGGAAGATGGTGTATCTGGCGGTATATCTCGCGGCATATCGGACGTAGCGCATGAGGGGGAGCGTTAATGGGCCTGTTGGAAGGAAACGGCTACCAGCTGGAGCCGGAGGCATTCGAGCAGCTGACCAAGGGCATCAGGGCCGCAACGTCCGAACTGAAAGAACTCGGCTTCGATATGGAGGCCCAACTGGGCCGCGGTTTCGACCGGTTGTCCCTGGACAGCATGGAATGCGGCGACGACGGCCTGGCCGCGGCCCTGGACTCGTTCTGCGACCGCTGGGGCTGGGGCGTACGCACCCTGATGCAGGACGCCAACACATTCTCCAAGAAGCTGGGTCTCGCGGCCGGCAATTACTACGAGCAGGAGCAGTACGTCTCGGACGTCATGAAGCAGACCGTGAACGCGTCGATGGGCGACCCGTCCCTGACCGCGGAGCAGTTGCACAAGAGGTCATGGGGCACGGTCTTGGGAAACAATCCGATCTCCCAGGTGGCGAACGCCGACTTCGACCCGAACTCCAAGGAGTCGTTGGAGTCGCGCCAGCAGATGGTGGAGGTGGCCACCCAGGCCGGTCAGGACGTCACGTCGATCCCGGACCGCATCGCACTCGGCGATGAGGAGGTCACCGGCGTCAGCACGAAGTTCTACGCAGCGGACGAGTCCGAGGGGCACGGGGGTAACGGCAAGTGAGCATCTTCGGTGATGCCGTCGACGCGGTCGGCGAGGGCGCGGGCAAGTTCACGGACGCCGTGGAGCGGGGGGCGGGCGAGCTGATCGAGGAGGGTTCCGACCTCACCGGTGATGCGCTGGAGTCGGTCGGCCTCGATGATGCGGCGCATGCGGTCCGTAGTGGCGGGGCCGAGCTGGCCGGTGCTCTGGGTGCCCATGTCGACGAACGGCAGCTGGGTGAGACCGAGGACCCCAAGGAGCTCATCCACGGCGACGTGGAGAAGATCAACGAAACGGCGTCCCATCTGAAGGACTTCTCCGCCGCCTTCGACCGGGTCGCGGACGGTATGCGGAAGCTGGGTTCGGGCCACCACTGGAGCGGCAAGGCGGCCGATGCCTTCCGTGAGGCGTTCGACATGCATCCCAAGCAGTGGATGCACGCGGCGGACGCCTGTGGCGACGCCTCGAAGGCCCTGAAGTCGTATGCGGAGACCGTCAGTTGGGCGCAGGGCAAGGCGGCCGACGCGATCGAGAAGTACCGCAAGGCCCAGGAAGCCACCCAGCGCTCCCTCGACGACTACAAGGCCCGCGTCGAGAAGTACAACGCCCGGGCCGACGCCTACAACGCCGCCGTCGAGCAGGGACAGGACCCGGGCCCCAAGCCGCAGGAGCCCACCGTCTCGGTCGACCCGGGTGCGGAGGGGCGGGAAGCCGCCGAGGACATGCTCAAGAGCGCCCGCAGCCAGCGCAACGAAGCCGCCGAGCGGGCCCGTAACGCCGTCAAGGCCGCCATGGCGCACGCACCCGAGAAGCCCGCGTTCACCGAGCTGGCGGGGGCGGCGCTCAAGGACGGCGGCGAGGCGTTCGTGCTGGAGCACCTCCACATGGCCGGCGGCGCCGTGAAGGCCGGCGCCGAGACCCTCAAGCTGGGCCGGATGATCAACCCGCTGGATCCGTACAACCTCACCCACCCCTGGAAGTACCTCAGCAACACCTCGACGACCCTCCTCGGCCTGGCCTCGGCCCCCCTCCACCCCGTCGCAGCCGCCAAGGGCATGCTGGGCACCGGCTGGGGCAGCGACCCGGCCGACGCCGCCCTCGGGCTCATCGTCAACACCGTCGGCGGGAAGGGAGCAGGTGGCCTGGCCAAGGGAGCGGCGCGCGCCGGCGCCAAGGACATCGCCAAGAGCTGGGCGCGGCACGCGGCCCGCAACGGCGGCAAGATCACCGTCCGCGACCGGGCCCGGATCGCCGCCTGCAAGATCTTCGGCAGCGACCCCATCGACATGGCCACCGGCCGTATGCACCTGCCGCAAACGGACATCACCCTCCCCGGCAGCCTCCCCCTCTCCTTCTCCCGCACCTTCGAGTCGTCCTACCGCACCGGCCGCTGGTTCGGCCCGACCTGGATGTCCACGGTCGACCAGCGCCTGGAGATCGACTCCGAGGGCGTCATCCTCATCGGCGAAGAGGGCAACTTCCTCTGCTACCCCCACCCCGCGGTCGGCGTCCCCACCCGCCCGGTCGAAGGCGACGGCGCCCCGCTGGAACTCACCCCCGACGGCGACTACGTCCTCGTCGACCCGGTGACGGGCCTACGCCGCTACTTCACCACCCACACCGACCACCTCGCCGTCCTCGACGAGATCTCCGACCGCCACGGCAACCACCACACCTTCGACTACGCCGAAGACGGCACCCCGCTCGCCATCACCCACAGCGCCGGCTACCGCCTCCTCCTCACCACGGAGGAGGGCCGCGTCACCGCCCTCCACCTGGCCGGCGCCGCCCCCGACGGCGGCGACCAACTCCTGGTCACCTACGGCTACGACGAGCGCGGCAACCTCACCACCGTCACCAACTCCTCCGGCCTTCCCCTCCGCTTCACCTACGACGACGCCGGCCGTATCACCTCCTGGACCGACACCAACAACAGCAGCTACCACTACGTCTACGACGACGCCGACCGCTGCATCACCCAGGGCGGCATCGAGGGCCACCTCCGCGGCGACTTCACCTGGGGCGACCCCGACCCGGAAACCGGCCTGCGCACCAACCAGCACCGCAACTCCCTCGGCCAGGTCACCACCTACCAGGTCAACGACCACCACCACATCGTCGCCACGACCGATCCGACGGGCGCCACCACCCGAACGGTGCGGGATGCCGGCCACCGCATCCTGTCCACCACCGACCCCCTGGGCCGCACCACCACCATCACCTACGACGACGCCGGCCGCCCGGTGACGGTCACCCTCCCCGACGGCTCCACGTCCACCACCACGTACGACGCCGACGGCAACCCGGTCGCGGTCACCGGACCCGACGGCACCACCTGGACCCACAGGTACGACGAGACCGGCAACCGCACAGCGACCACGGACCCCACCGGCGCCACCACCACCTACACCCACGACGCCCGCGGCAACCTCGCCAGCATCACCGACGCCCTCGGCAACACCACCCGCCTCTACTGCAACGCAGCCGGCCTCCCGCTCTCCGTCACCGACCCCCTCGGCGCGGTGACCCACTACCGCCGCGACGCCTTCGGCCGCACCACCTCCATCACCAACCCACTCGGCGAAACCACCCACATGGTGTGGACCGTCGAAGGAAAGCTGGCGGCCCGAATAGACCCCACCGGCGCCACCGAGGAATGGACCTACGACGGCGAGGGCAACCGCACCTCCCACACCGACGCCATCGGCCAGACCACCACCTTCGAGTACGGCCACTTCGACCTCCTCACGGCCCGCACCACTCCCGACGGCGTTCGCTACACCTTCCTCCACGACACCGAACTCCGCCTCACCCAGGTCACCAACCCCCAGGGCCTGACCTGGAACTACACCTACGACCCCGCCGGGCGTCTGATGTCGGAGTCGGACTTCGACGACCGGGTGCTCACCTACACCCACGACCCCGCAGGCCAGCTCACCACCCGCACCAACGCCCTCGGCGAGGTCACCACCTACACCCGAGACACCCTCGGCCGCATCACGCGCAAGGACGCCGCAGGCCTCCTCACCACCTACACCCACGACGCCTCCGGCAACCTCCACCAGGCCACCAACCCCGACGCCACCGTCACCTACACCCGCGACGTCCTGGGCCGGATCACCTCCGAAACCGTGAACGGCCGCACCATGACGTTCACGTACGACGCCCTGGGCCGCCGCACCAGCCGCACCACCCCCACCGGCCACACCACCACCTACACCTACGACGCCGCCGGCAACCGCACCGCCATGGACATCGCCGGCCACGTCCTCACCTTCGACCACGACGCCGCCGGCCAGGAACTCACCCGCACCATCGGCGACAACCTCACCCTCCACCACACCTGGGACCCCACCGGCCGCCTGACCTCCCAGTCCCTCACCTCCCAGTCCCCCACGTCCACGTCCCTCACCACACTCGGAACCGGCACCGCCCAAACCCCCCACACCGCCGCCGCAGAAGTCGAGCAGGTCCTCTCCCGCTCCTACACCTACCGCCCCGACGGCCACCTCACCGCGATCGACGACTCTCACACCGGCCGCCGCACCTTCGACCTCGACCGCGCCGGCCGCGTCACCGCCGTCCACGCCACCGACTGGACCGAGACCTACGCCTACGACGCCGCCGGCAACCAAACCCACGCCACCTGGCCCGACCGCCACCCCAACCCCTCCGCCCGAGGCGACCGCACCTACACCGGCACCAACATCACTCGCGCGGGCCGCATCCGCTATGAGCACGACGAACTGGGGCGGGTAACCCTCAGACAAAAGACGCGCGTCTCCCGGAAGCCGGATACGTGGCGATACACCTGGAATGCGGATGACCGCCTGACTTCCGTGGTTACTCCGGATGGCACCACCTGGCAATATCTCTACGACCCCTTTGCCCGCCGCATAGCCAAACAGCGCTTGGCGGGTGACGCCTCTACGGTTGCTGAACAGACTTACTTTACCTGGGACGGTCCCACTCTCACCGAACAAACGTCCTGCGCGCAAGGGAAGCAAGAGTCTCTAGCCCTCACGTGGGACTATAAGGGGACTACGGCTCTCGCGCAGACGGAACGTAAACTGTTGGCGCGAAAAGCCGACCTGGCCTCCGATCAGAGAATCGTAGATCAGCGCTTCTTTAGCGTTATTAGTGACCTCGTTGGAAGCCCAACGGAAATGCTCACGGAAACGGGTGGCGTCGCTTGGCGAAAGAGGGCCAGTCTCTGGGGCGGTGCCGGGTGGGACGGTGGCGCGACGGCGTTCACGCCGCTGAGATTCCCCGGTCAGTACTTCGATTTTGAAACGAGCCTGCATTATAACTATCATCGCTACTATGACGCTGAGAGTGCGCGTTATTTGTCGCGTGATCCCCTGGGGTTGCGGGCAGGCCCAAACCCTGTTTCCTACGTAAAGAATGCACACGTGCAGTTCGATATGTTCGGACTGTTCTCGTGCCGGGTCCCGGATGATGCAGCAGCACAGGAAGCCAAGGAGACGATCCTGCACGGGCCCTTCCACAGGAAGGAGTCACCGACGCAGACAGTCGAGCATGCGAGGCTCCAGCAGGAGAGTGGTGAACTGTGGGGAGGGGTGTCTCCGCGTCTGGGTGGAGAAGAGGCGGCTCGAGCGCATTGGGGCCCCCTCCCCGAAGGGGCAAAGGGGGTGGAATTCTATACTGAATTGCGCCCCATTCGCACTATGGTCTCGCAGGTGTGGTGGGAGGTAGGGAAGGTACCAGGAGTCGTCCTCGAAGATGGCTGGGCGAAGATTAAGATCTATATATCAAAGAACACCCAATTGGATTGATTATTTCGGAGGTTCTTGTGCTGGTGAAACTCGCCAACCTGCTTGCTAGATGTTTTCGGCGTGAAAGTTCTGCCACAGGGTGGATGCAGGTGGATCTTTCCGTCTGGGAGCAGGGTCGAGGTTCCAAGTATCCCATCGCCCTTCTTCGCCCTACCGAAGCCGAACCGCCGTTCAATCGGTTGAAATTCGAATATCCAGAGGATGAAGATAATTTTGGTTTCGCGATCGTCAGGCTTGGGTCGGGGGTCGTTGTGGCGCTAGTTTCTGACCCGACTAGCCCTACGCCAGGTACCGGACTGTATGGGGTGGGTAAGGATGAGTCCAGGTCAATCCTTCGGGAAGCGCGGAAGGCGTTCAATCTGGATGAATCCGATGTCTTGTGGGTTTCTGGTGAAACTCCTCAATCGTGAAAAGAGGGTTGATGGTCTATTGCTGGTTATTTGAGGCGCCGCATTCGCCGACTTTGTGTGTCATGTAAGACGCCGGGATTGCCTATCGAGCGGCATCGATTAGGCTTTTGGTTGGATATCAGTAATACCTAAGGGGGGCTCCAAGCTCCGTCTTTCTGTGGAGTAGCCCACAAAAAGGTCAAACGATCTTTTCCGGGTGTCACTCTGCTCTGATGGGGCTCGCCGACGTGCCAAACCGGCGCGTGGGGGCCCGCCCGTCCCCGTTCATAGCGCTCGGCACCACCCGTACCCGGGAGTTCTCGACGCACAACCCGGGAAGCGATCGACGTCGTGACCGCTCTGGCTCGGTGGTGTCTCAGGCGCCGCTTCGTGGTGATCGTTCTTTGGCTTGCCGTGTTTGTGGGCGTGGGCGTGGCCGCGGGGGTGAGCGGGTCCGCGTACTCCACTGACTATGAGGTGCCGGGGACCGAGTCGGGGCGGGCGGCTGCGCTGATGGAGAAGGCGTTCCCGGGGGAGGCGGGGGACAGTGACACCATCGTGTGGCACACCGATCACGGGACGGTGCGGGCCGGTGCGGTGGAGAAGACCATGCGGCAGACCCTGGAGAGGGTTGACGGGTTGCCCGGGGTTGCCGAGGTTCATGGTCCCTATACGAAGCACGAGCGGGGAGCGCGCTCCCAGGCGGTGTGGCAGATCAGTCAGGACGGGCGGACCGCGTATGCCTCGTTGATCTTCCAGCGGCCGACCGATGAGCTGGATGCGGCGCAGGTCCGGAAGGTCGTCGAGGTCGCGCGGTCTGCGAGCGGCGACGGGCTCCAGGTGGAGCTCGGCGGGGCCGGGATTGCGGTGACCGAGGCGCCGCGGGCGCAGTTGCCGGAGCTCATCGGGCTGGGTGCGGCGGCCGTGGTGTTGTTCTTGGCGTTCGGCTCGCTGGCTGCGACTTTCCTGCCCATCGTCACGGCGGTGGCCGCCGTGGGCACCGCGTCCGCCGGCATCGCGCTGCTCAGTCACGCCATGACCGTTGCCGACTTTGCGCCGATGCTCGGGAGTCTGATCGGGCTCGGGGTGGGGATCGATTACGCGTTGTTCATCGTGACCCGGCACCGGAAGGGGTTGCGGGCCGGACTGTCGGTCCAAGAAGCCGCCGAGCGGGCCGTGGCGTCGTCCGGGCGGGCGGTCGTGTTCGCCGGGGCGACCGTGTGTATTGCGTTGCTGGGGATGCTGGTGCTGCGGCTGAGCTTCTTGAACGGGGTGGCGCTGGCCGCTTCGCTCACCGTGGTGCTGACCGTCGCCGCGTCCGTAACCCTGTTGCCGGCTCTGCTGGGGCTGATCGGGATGCGGGCGCTCGGGCGGCGGGAGCGGCGGAGGCTGGCCGGGGAAGGGGAACGGACTGAGCGGCGCGCCGGGATGGCCGCGCGCTGGTCCGGGTTCGTCGAGCGGCACCCCAAGCTGCTGGGCACGGTCGCGGCCACCGTCATGCTCACCCTCGCGCTGCCCACGCTCGGCCTCCACCTCGGGACCTCCGACCAGGGCAACAACCCGGCCACCTCGACGACCCGCAAGGCGTACGACCTGATGGCGCGGGGCGGCCCCGGGGACGGGCCCGGGGGCGGCTTCGGGCCGGGAGCCAACGGGCCGTTGACGCTGGTCGGCACGCTGGAGGGGGCCAAGGACCGGATCGCCTTCGACAAGCTGCCGCGCCAATTGCGCACCACCCCCGGGGTGGCCCAGGTCGGCGGGCCGGAATTCGACGGCAGTCGGAGCACCGGCGTGCTGACCGTCATTCCGGATAGTTCGCCGCAATCCCGGCAGACTTCCGACCTGGTGGAGCGGCTGCGGGACGATGTGCTGCCGAAGACCGAGCGCGGTACCACGATGCGGGTGGCGGTCGGAGGGGTCACTGCCGGCTACGACGACTTCGCGTCCGTGATCGTCGGGAAGTTGCCGCTGTTCGTCGGCGTCGTCATCGCGCTGGGATCGGTCCTGTTGCTGCTCGCCTTCCGCTCGCTCGCGGTACCGCTCAAGGCGGCGCTGATGAACGTCGCGGCCGTCGCCGCCTCGTTCGGGGTCGTGGTCGCGATCTTCCAGTGGGGGTGGGGGAGCGAGCAGCTGGGGCTGGGCAGCGCCGGGCCGATCGAGCCGTTCCTTCCGGTGATCATGGTGTCGGTGCTCTTCGGGCTGTCCATGGACTACCAGGTGTTCCTGGTGTCGCGGATGTACGAGGAGTGGCAGCTGACCGGGGACAACCGCCGGGCGGTGCGGGTCGGTCTGGCGGAGACCAGCCGGGTGATCAACTCGGCGGCGGTCATCATGATCGCGGTGTTCGCGGCCTTCGTGCTGAGCGGCGACCGGACGATCGCGATGTTCGGGATCGGGTTGGCCTCCGCCGTCGCCCTGGACGCGTTCGTACTGCGTACGCTGCTGGTCCCGGCGCTCATGCACATGCTGGGCGGTGCCAACTGGTGGCTGCCGTCCTGGCTGGCACGGTGGCTGCCCCGGATCAGCATCGAACCGCCGCCGGAGCAGGTGAGCGGAGGGACGGAGCCGTCCGGCGTGCCGGGGCCTCCCGGGCCTCCCGGGCCTCCCGGGCCTCCCGGGCCGCGGGACGGTGAGCGGCCGCTGGTAGGGGCGTGAAAGCGCTCATGGAGGCCCGTGCCGGGTCCGTCCTCCGCCGTTCTCATCTCACTCTCAGACACGGCACCTACGGTCGCGCCCATGGGTACGACCAGGACGACCGACACGATCGACACGACCGACAGCACCGCCACCACCGAGAAGCGGACCGACGACGAGACCGTGCCGGCGCAGGCCGTCGCCACGGAGAAGGAGACGGACGCCGCGGCGGCCCCCGGGGCTGCCGACGAGGACATCGAGCACACCGAGGACGCCGAGGACATCGAGGGCGCTGACCAGGGCCAGGAGCTGGACCAGGACGCGCCTGCACCGCCCGCCGCCCCCAGCGTGGCCGCCGGTGCCGGCGCAGTCGTCGCCGCCGGGCTCGGGCTCGCCTCCGTCACCGGCACCTGGCTCGGCACGCTGATGGCCGAGCGGCAGACGCTGATGGGGCAGATCAACCTCCAGGCCGGTAAGGCCACCGACCAGATCTCCGCCATGTACGGCACCCCCTGGCACACGACCGCCCTGGTCAACGGCGTCTTCGCGGTGCTGGCGGCGCTGGTCGCCGCCGTGGTCCTGACCCGGCCGCGGGCCACCTGGGTACGGGCCGTCGCCTGGGGCGGGCTGGCCCTCGGCGTGCTCGGCCTGCTGATCTCGGCGGGCATGTACCTCGACCTGTTCGGGAGCATGCCCACCATCCCCAAGGGCACCCGGCCCGGCGCCTGAGGCCGGGCCGGCTGCCCGGTCTCGCTAAGGCCCCTGTGCCTTAGGCACCCGCTCCGGTGTCTAAGGCACAGGGGCCTTATCGCTGTCCGGGACTGGTACGGGCGGTGCCGTGCGCACCGCCCGTACGCCGTTTCCCGGGAGCAGGCCGTATTTCCTAAGCACCCCCGCGCCCGAAGATCGGGCAGTCTCCCGATGTGGCGGGCCCCCTTGGAGACGAGGCTTGAGCACGTCAACGAGCCCGCACCACTGGGGCTCAATGAGCCGCCCGTACTACCAGGGCTTTACGAGCCCGCACCACCGCGGCTCAGCCATCCCACACCACCGGTGCTCAACAAGCCCACACCACAGGGGAGAACGAGATGCACAGCTTCGAACTGGAGCTCCGGGTCCGTCAGGACGAGCTGCACCGCGAGGCCGCCCGGCAGCGTCTGGCGCGCGAGGCGATCGAGGGCCGGCGGGCCGCGCGTGCCGCCGCCGCCCGCTCCGGGAGCGACGAACCCGAGGGGCGGGTGAGGAGCAGCCGGAGCCGGGCCCGGCGGTGGCGGGTACGCCGTGCCACCGCCTGAGCCGGCCGGGCCGGGCGAGGGCACCCTGCCACTGCTGGAGCCGTCCGGCACCCGGCCCCCCCTCCGCGCCACCCGCCACCTCCCACCCGACCAAACCCCCTGCCGGAATGTCAGACCCCTGTGCGATGCTCAAGCCCGTGGAGACCAGGTCCGTCAGTCCCGTGTTCGTCGGTCGAGCCGCCGAACTCACCGCGCTCGATGACGCGCTCGCCCGCGTCGCGGCGTCCGGCGAGCCGCAGGCGCTGCTGGTCGGGGGTGAGGCAGGGGTCGGAAAGACCCGGCTGATTGAGGAGTTCGGCGAGGCCGCGCGGGGGCGGGGCGCGCTGGTCGCGCTCGGCGGCTGCATCGAGATCGGTTCGGAGGGTCTGCCCTTCGCACCGTTCTCGGCGATTCTGCGCACTCTCAACTGGCATCTGCGGGACGAGCTCGCCGCCGCCGTCGCCGGGCAGGAGGGTGAACTCTCCCGTATTTTGCCTGAGTTGGGCGAGACGCCCGGTGAGGCGCACGGGGAGGAGATCGGCCGGGCGCGGCTCTTCGAGCTGACCGCCCGCCTCCTGGAGCGTCTCGCCGCGGAGCGCACGCTCGTCATCGTCATCGAGGACCTCCACTGGGCCGACCGCTCCACCCGCGAACTCCTCACCTACCTCCTGCGGGCCCTGCACGACGCCCGCGTCCTGTTGGTGGCGACGTACCGCTCCGACGACATCCACCGCCGCCACCCGCTGCGCCCGTTCCTCGCCGAGATCGACCGGATGCGCACGGTCCGGCGGGTCGAGCTGGACCGTTTCAACCGCGAGGAGGTCCGCTCCCAGCTCGCCGGCATCAACGGCAGCGCCCCGGAGGAGGACACCCTCGACCGGGTCTTCCGCCGCTCCGAGGGCAACGCGTTCTTCGTCGAGGAGCTGGCCCGCAGCCTCGCCGACGGCTGTCTGCACGGCCTCAGCGACCCGCTGCGCGATCTGCTGCTGGTGCGCGTCGAGGCGCTGCCCGAGGACGCCCAGCGGGTGGTCCGTACGGCCGCCGAGGGCGGCTCCACCGTCGAACACGAACTTCTCTCCGCCGTCTGCCAGATGCCCGAGGACGACCTCATCGGGGCGCTGCGGGCCGCCGTCGGCAGCAACACCCTCGTGCCCACCGACGACGGCACGGGCTACCGCTTCCGGCACGCCCTGGTCCGCGAGGCCGTCGTCGACGACCTGCTGCCCGGTGAGCGCACCCGCCTCAACCGCCGCTACGCCCAGGCCCTGGAGGCCAACCCCTCCCTGGTGCGCGCCGACGCCTGCGCGACCCGCCTGGCCAGCTACTGGTACAAGGCCCATGACGCCGCCAAGGCGCTGCCCGCCGTCCTCGCCGCCTCCGTGCAGGCCCGCCGTCGCCATGCCTACGCCGAGCAACTCCGGCTGCTGGACCGGGCCCTGGAGCTCTGGGACGACGCCCCGCCCGAGGTCCGCCAGGGGGTGCGCCCGGTCGACCACGTCGAGGCGTACCCGGCCTGCGGCTGCGACGACGACTCCCTGCGCTTCCTGGACCTGCTCGCCGAGATCGCGGTGGCCGCCCGGCTGTCCGGCGACGGCGAGCGCGCCTTCCAGATCACCAAGCGCGCCCTGCGCGCCCTCCGCGAGGAGAACGACCCCCTTCGGACGGCCTGGTTCCTGGTGCAGCGCTCCCGGCTCTGCCAGGGCACCGGCCGCGGCAACGGCTGGGAGGACCTCGGCCGGGCCCAGGAGCTGATGCGCGGCCTGCCGCCGTCGTCCGTGCACGCCGAGGTGACGGCCGCCGTCGCCAGCTGGGCGGTGCTGCACGAACCGGGCCCGGCCACCTTCGCCACCGCCGAACGCGCCGTGGAACTCGCCCAGTTGGTCGGTGACGAAGAGGCCGAGCTGAATTCCCGGCTGACCCTGGCCGGGCTGCGGACCGACTCCGGCGAGGTCGACGAGGGCCTCGCCGACCTCCGGGCCGCGCTCGACCGCGCCGTCGAGCGCGGCTACTTCACCGCCATCGGCCGCGGCCACGTCAACCTCCCGTCCTTCCTGGAGGGCGTCGGCCGCTCCCGGGAGGCCGTCGAGGTCACCGAGCAGGGCATCGAACTCACCACCCGCTACGGCCTGAAGGACAAGACCTGCTGGGTGATGGCCAACCGCGCCGAATCGCTCCAGTCGCTGGGCCGCTGGGAAGAGGCGGGCCGGGCCGCGGCCGACTCCCGCCGGCTCGCCCAGAACGCCCGCTCGATCGCCCTGGCCGCCAACCGCCGCACGGATCTTGCCCTGGGCACGGGCGACTTCGACGAAGCCGAGCGCGAACTGGCCGTCGCCCGCGAGCACTACGGCACCCACGACCCCCAGCCGCAGCACGCCATCCCGCTCGCGCAGCACGCCCTGCGGATCGCCGCCCACCAGGGCCGCATCCTGGACGCCCGGGCCATCCTCACCGAAACCCTGGACGCCGGACTGCCGCCCGGCATCCAGCGCTACGCCTGGCCCCTGCTGTGGTGGGCCACCGCCGCCGAGTCGGACGCCCGCGGACTGCCGGCCGCCGGGCCCGGCCGGGCCGCCGTCCTCGCCCGGGTCCGCGACGCCGCCAAGAGGCTGGCCCGGGCCTGCCCGATATGGGAGGCGTACGCCGTCGCCGTCGAGGCCGAACTCCGCCGCGCCGAGGGCCGGGAGACCCCCGACCACTGGGCGGCCGCGGTCGCCGCCTTCACGCCGCTGGAGCGCCCGTACGAGCTCGCCCGGGCCTGCTACCGCTGGGCGGAGTCACTGCTGCACGGCACCGAGCGGGCCACCGCAGGACTGGAGGGCCGCACCCCGCGCGAGGCCGCCGTGCTGCTGCTCGGCCAGGCCCACACCGCCGCCACGACCATGGGTGCCCGCCCGCTCGCCGAGGAACTCGCCCTGCTCGCCCAGCGCGCCCGCATCCCGCTGCCCGGGCTGGCACCGGCCACGGCGGACGCAGCGGACGCCGGCGCCGGGGACGGCGGGACCGCCGGGGAGACCCGGGCCGCCGAGACCCCCGCCGCCTCCCTCGGCCTGACCCCCCGCGAGCGCGACGTACTGCGCCTGGTGGCCGACGGCCGCAGCAACCGCCAGATAGCCGACGCGCTGTTCATCTCGCCCAAGACGGCCAGCGTCCACGTCTCCAACATCCTCGCCAAACTGGGCGTCTCCGGGCGCGGCGAGGCCGGCGCGGTGGCCCACCGCCTCCGGCTGTTCGGCGAACCGGCCGCGCGCTAGGTCAAGACGGCTACGGGCCTTCAGCAGCGGTGTCGTCCCGGGCCGCCTGCCGCGGCGCCCGGACGACCACCGTCCCCGAGGAGAGGTCTATCGGCCCCTCCCAGGGGTGATCGCCGTCGCCCACGTCGTCCAGTACGAGCGACATCCGCTGCCGCTCCTCGTCGGTGTGCTTGCGGCCCGGTGCGAACAGCTCTTCCACGATGTTGAACACGGTGCCCTGCCCCCTCTTCGGCGTGACGCGCACCCGTCCCCTGCCGCCCGAGTCTAGGCAGGAGACACGAAAAGGGGACCAGAAGGATCAGCTCACCTTGAGGCGGAGAATTCGGTCATCTCCCTTACGGGGCTTGCCGCGGCCGTCGGTGTTGCTGGTGACCAGCCACAACGTGCCGTCGCCGGCCGCCACGACCGTCCGCAGCCGCCCGTAGGTGCCCTTGAGGAACGCCTGCGGGGCGGCCACCGGCTTCGTCCCCTCCAGCGGAATGCGCCACAGCCGCTCCCCGCGCAGCGACGCCATCCAGATCGACCCCTTGGCGTACGCGATCCCGCTGGGCGAGGCGTCCTCGGTCTTCCACACCTCGACCGGATCGACGTAATCCGGGCCGCCCTGCCCGGACGTGGCCTTGCCCTCGATCTCCGGCCAGCCGTAGTTCTTCCCCGGCTCGATCAGATTGAGCTCGTCCCAGGCGTGCTGCCCGAACTCCGAGGCCCACAGCCGGTGGTCGGCATCCCAGGCCAGGCCCTGCACATTGCGGTGACCGTAGTCGTACACCACCGAATCGGCCGAGGGGTTGCCGTGCGCCGGCTCGCCGTCCGGCGTCATCCGCAGGACCTTGCCGCCCAGCGAGCTCTTGTCCTGCGCCAGCCCGGTGTCGCCGGTCTCGCCGGTGCCGGCGTAGAGCATCTTGTCCGGGCCGAACGCGATCCGCCCGCCGTTGTGGATCTCACCCTTGGGGATGCCCCGCAGGATCGTGTCGGGCGCGCCCAGCTGGTCGCCCGGCGGGCGCTTGTCGTCGTAGATCATGCGGGCGATGCGGTTGTCGGACGCGGTGGTGAAGTACGCGTACACCTGGTGGTCGGTGCCGAAGTCCGAGGACACCGCGAGGCCGAGCAGTCCGCCCTCGCCGCCCGGGGCCACGCCCGGGACCGACCCCAGCTCGGTGGTCTTCCCGCTGTCCGCGGAGACCCGGACGATCTTGCCGGTGTCCCGCGAGCCGACGAGCAGGTCCCCGCCCGGCAGCACCGCCACGCCCCAGGGAGACTTCAGCCCGGTGGTCAGGGTCTTGGTCACCTTCACCGACCCCTTGGCGGGCGGCGCGGCGGGTGACGGGGTGGCGCCCGGTGAGGTGGCACCGGCCGAGGCGCCGGGACTCTTCGCCGTGGCGGAGGCACCCCCGCCGGGGGGCTGCGCGCCGCCGTTCGAACAGCCCGCTGCCAGGAGCAGCGAAGCGGCGGCCAACACGGCGGTCTGGGAACGGCGTTGCACGGCAAGGGTCCTCTCGTCGTCCGGGCGAGCACAAGAACACCACATCGGGAGGCCGGACGCGTGAACGGCGCGGATGCCTCCGGGGGCGGGCCTGCTCGCGGGCTACCAGGACTGCCGGGCCGGCGGCAGCGCGGCGATCTCCGCCAGGTCCTCGCGGCTGAGCACCAGATCGGCCGCCTTGGCGTTCTGCGCGGCCCAGCGCTCCTTCTTCGTACCGGGCACCGGGACGACATGACGCCCCTGGGCCAGCACCCACGCCAGCGCCACCTGCCCCGGCGTCGCGCCGTACCGGGCGCCGACCCGCCGCAGCCCGGCCACCAGCGGCTGGTTCGCGGCCATCATCTCCGCCGTGAAGCGCGGATGGCGGGCCCGCAGGTCCTCCCGTTCGAAGCCCTGCCCCGGGGTGAGGGTGCCGGTCAGAAAGCCGTTGCCCAGCGGCATCGCCGCCAGGAAGCCCACCCCGCGCGACTCGCACCACGGCAGCAGCGCCTCCAGCGCCTGCCGCGACCACACCGACAGCTCCGCCTGCACACTGCTGACCGGGAACACCTGCTGGATGCGCTCCAGTTGGGCCAGCGTGCCGTCATGCGTACGAGGCCGCGGCCGGGCGCCGGCCGGCCGCCGCTCCGCACGCGCCGCGCGGGGCTGCCGCACCGCCCGGGCGCCCACCGCGCACAGTCCCAGGGACCGCACCTTCCCGGCCGCCACGAGCTCCGCCATCGCCCCCCAGGTCTCCTCGACGGGCACCTCGGGGTCGGCCCGGTGCAGCTGGTAGAGGTCGATCCGGTCCGTTTGCAGCCGGCGCAGCGAGGCGTCACAGGCGCGTTTGACGTAACCGGGCCGCCCGTTGGCGACGATGTGCTGCTCGCCCACCAGCAGTCCGACCTTGGTCGAGACGAAGGCGTCCCGGCGGCGCTCCTTCAAGGCCCGCCCGACCAGCAGCTCGTTGGTGAACGGCCCGTACATGTCGGCGGTGTCCAGCAGGCTGCAGCCCCGGTCCAGCGCGGTGTGCACGGCCCGCAGGGACCCCTCCCCGTTGCGCTGCGACTCGGTGTACCCCCAGCTCATCGGCATACAGCCGAGACCTACGGCGCCCACCTCCAGAGCCGCCGCACCGATTGTCCTGCGCTCCACCTGGTTGTGCCTCCGTCCCCTCGCCCCCGATCAAGGGCACGGACCAAACTAACGTCTGAGCAGAACATCCCTTCGCATAGCCTCGGGGCATGGCAACCGCAGACCAGCGCACCGAACCGAACGACGTCTGGCTCCCGATCCCGCCCGACGAGATCGAGGGCCTGCCCGGCGGCCTCCACTACGTCCACTGGGACGCCGGCCCCGAGTACCCGGCCGACCCGGCCCGCTGCGTCTTCTACGCCGTCCCCTACATGAAGGGCACGGAGGTCAGCCTGCGGCCGCTGGCCCGGATGAGCCGGGTGCGGGTGGTGCAGACCCTCACCGCCGGTATCGAGCACATGCTGCCCGGGCTGCCGCAGATGCCGGCCGGCGCCCGGCTGTGCAACGCCCGCGGACTGCACGACGCCAGCACCGCCGAACTCGCGCTCACCTTGATGCTGGCGGCGCTGCGTGACGTCCCCGGCTTCGTCCGGGCCCAGGACGCGGGGGAGTGGCGGCCGGCTTTCCGGCCGGCCCTCGCCGACAAGTCGGTCCTCATTGTGGGCTATGGTTCGATCGGAAGTGCCATCGAGGACCGGCTCACGCCCTTCGAATGTGCGCGGGTGGTGCGCGTCGCACGCACCGCGCGTGACACTGTGCGCGGCCCCGTGCACCCACTCTCCGACCTGTCCGCCCTCCTGCCCGACGCGGACGTCGTCGTCCTCGCCACACCGCTCACCGACCAGACCCGTGGCCTGGTCGGACGCGATTTCCTGGCGCGGATGAAGGACGGCGCACTCCTCGTGAACATCGCGCGCGGGGCCGTCGTCGACACCGAGGCACTGCTCCCCGAGCTCGAATCCGGGCGCCTGCGCGCGGCGCTCGACGTCACCGAGCCCGAACCCCTGCCCGCGGGGCATCCGCTGTGGCACGCTCCGGGCGTGCTCATCACTCCACACGTCGGTGGCCCCAGCTCTGCTTTCCTGCCTCGTGCGAAGCGGCTGCTGCGGGACCAGTTGGCGCTTTTCGCGGCCGGTGAACCCCTGCGGAACGTCGTCGCGACCGCCGGCTGACCGGGGCGCGGATCGCGCTACGGGGCCGTACGAATGCGGTGGGTATTCACCACCCCGCGCGCCGTCACGCTCCGTAGATACCCTATGTCGCTGAGTGACGGAACTGGTGTATCGTCCGAGCGGGGACGGCGCCGGGACAGCCGCGGCGCGATGCGAGATCCGGAACGCGAGGGGGGCGACGGGCGATGTACGACCGATGGACGATCCGCGAGACGCGGGATCCACGAGCGCCCGCGGAGACGCAACGGGGCCGCAGGGCGGCCCGGGCGAGGCGCCGTCCGGCGCGGGACCACGGGAGAGTGCGGTGAGCGCCCCCGGGGCGATGCTCTCCAGGCCGCCGGCGCCGTCCGGCAGTCCGCCGAGCCCGGTGCCGCAGGTCGTCCTGGCCGTGGTCTGCGGTGGCTACGCCCTCGGTGCCGCCTTCGGCTGGGGCTCCACCGAAGTCGCCCTGTTCATGGGGGACTTCGGGCTCAGCTTCGCGGCCCTGGTCGCGGCCTTCTCCTGCGGTCTGTACGCCCGCCGGCACCGCAGCCGGTTCCGGCCGGCCTGGATGCTGTTCGCCGTCTCCTC
This sequence comes from Streptomyces sp. NPDC021749, assembly GCF_040640655.1. NCBI lineage: Bacteria > Bacillati > Actinomycetota > Actinomycetes > Kitasatosporales > Streptomycetaceae > Streptomyces > Streptomyces sp. NPDC021749. The sequence continues at coordinate 169,684 of NZ_JBFACE010000014.1, forward strand.
GGGGATGGCCGGCATCGGCAACGGCGTATGGGGCTGGTACGAGGTCGTCCTGGGCAGGACCGTGCCCAGCCCCTCGCCGGCCGACTTCTGCTTCCTGCTGTTCGCGCCGCCGGCCATCGTCGGCCTGCTGGTGCTCGCCAAGCGCCCGGTGAGCCGGGCCGGCTGGGTCTGCCTGGGCCTGGACTCCTGGCTGATCGCCGGCTCGCTGCTCACCCTCTCCTGGAGCCTCGCGCTCGCGCACACCGCCCACTTCCAGGGCCGCAGCGTGGCGCAGAGCGCCCTGTCGCTGGCCTATCCGCTGCTGGACATCGTGCTCGTCAGCATGGTCCTGGTCCTGCACTTCCGCCGCTCCTCGGTGCACCGCTCGGCCGTCAACACCGCCATCGCCGCACTCGCGTTGACGGTGCTGTGCGACGCCCTGTTCAGCTCTCCGCTGCTGCGCGAGCACTACCGCTCCGGGCAGATCCTGGACGCCGGGTGGTTCGCCGGCTCGATGCTGCTCGCCTACGCACCCTGGGCCGCCCGCCGGGCCGGGGAGGAGGAGCCGGACGAGTCGGCCGAGCCCGCCGCCGTCCGCGTCCCGCACGGCAGCCGGCCGCTCGCCGGCTCGCTCGCCGCGCTCACTCCGTACCTCGCCGCCGCGGTCTGCACCCTGGGCATCCTCACCAACGTTCTCGACGGGCGGCGGATCGACCGCGTGGTCCTCTTCACCGGCTGCACGGTCGTGCTCGCCCTCGTCGTCCGCCAGGGCATCATGCTGCTCGACAACATCACCCTGACCCACGAACTCGCCCAGAAGGAGAACCACTTCCGCTCCCTGGTGCAGGGCTCCAGCGACGTCATCATGATCGCCGCGCCGTCCGGCGTGCTGCGCTACGTCAGCCCGGCCGCCGCCGGTGTCTACGGCCGGGACGCGGAGGAGCTGATCGGCTCCGAGCTCGCGGCCCTGATCCACCCCGAGGACCTCGGCCGGGTGGTGCACGAGGTCCGCCGGTTCCTCGCCGCCGATCCGGAGGACGAGCCCACCACCCGCATCGAATGCCGCTTCCGGGCCGGCGCACAGCGCTCCGGCGGCGACGGCTGGCTGAACGTCGAGTCCACGGTCAACCGCCACCACGGCGGCCTGATCTTCAACTCCCGCGACGTCACCGAACGCGTCCGGCTCCAGGCCCAGCTCCAGCACAACGCCTCGCACGACGCGCTCACCGACCTGCCCAACCGCGCGCTGTTCACCGAACGCGTCACCCAGGCCGTCACCGGCCGGCGGGCCAGCGACCACGACACCGCCGTGCTCTACATCGACCTCGACGGCTTCAAGCAGGTCAACGACACCATCGGCCACCAGGCCGGCGACGAACTGCTGATCCAGGCCGCCCGCCGGCTCGCCGACTCGGTCCGCTCCGGCGACATAGCGGCCCGGCTGGGCGGCGACGAGTTCGCCGCACTGATCACCGGCGACGGCACCCGCGACCGCGCGGCCCGCGAGTTCCGCATCCACGAGATCGCCGACCGGCTGCGCATCAAGCTCTCCGAGCCGTACCGCATCGACGGCCGGGACGTCCGCGTCGCGGCCAGCATCGGCGTCGCCTTCGCCGAACCCGGCGTCACCCCCGCCGGCCTGCTCCGCAACGCCGACCTCGCGATGTACCGCGCCAAGCAGGCCGGCAAGGGCCGGGTCGAGCTCTACGCCCCCCAGATGCAGGACGAGGTCGCCCACCGCGCCGAACTCGCCTCCAAGCTCCGCAGCGCCCTCAACGAGGGCGAGTTCGCGCTGCTGCACCAGCCCGTCGTCGACCTGGCCACCGGCCGGGTCACCGCGCTCGCCGCGCACGCCCGCTGGCGCTCCGCCGAGGGCATCCTGTTCACCCCCGCCGAATTCCTCCGGGTCGGCGACCGCGGCCGGTACACCGACGACGGCGACCGCGCCGCGGAGCTCGACCGCTGGCAGCTGGAGGAGGCCGTCCGGCAGGCCGCCGCCCGGCACCGCGCCGGCCACCAGGTCCCGGTCGCGGTCCGGCTCTCCGCCCGCCGGCTGCTGGACCGCTCGCTGTCCCCCAAGGGCGTCGAATCGGTCCTCGCCCGGCACGGCCTGCCCGCCCGCGAGCTCGTCCTGGAACTGTCCGAAAGCGACGCCCGGGTCCCGCTGGACGACCTGGAGCGCCGGCTGGTCGCACTGCGCCGGCTCGGCGTACGGATCGCCCTGGACGGCTTCGGCAGCGGGTACGCCGCGATCACCGCACTGCGCCGGCTGCCCGTCGACGTCCTGCGGCTGGACCGCGGCCTGGTCGACGGTGTGGTGGAGTCCTCCCGGCTGCACAAGATCACCGCCGGGCTGTTGCGGATCGCCGGCGACCTGGGCATGCAGACCGTCGCGGACGGCGTCGACCTGCCCGAGCAGGTCCTCGCGCTGCGCTCCATGGGCTGCACGCACGGCATGGGCCTGGCCTTCTCCGGCCCGCTCGACGAACCCCGGCTGCGCCGGGCGGTGACCCGTACCGGCTACCCCGTCCCGGACCTCACGGGACAGGGCCGGGCGGTGGTGCTCAGCGGCAGCGGAGTGCCCGCCCTGCGTGGGGGTCTGGCCGGCACCGAGGCCGCAGTGCATCCCCCATTGCGCTCAAATAGTGAGACCTCCGTCCCACCCACTTGACACTCGGTGCACGAGAGGGGGAGGGTCAGTGCCATGCGCACCCGAATTCTCGTACTTGGACAGCGCGTCGGCTGAAGCTGGGACCCCTACGAAACCCAGCAGACCGCACCGACGCGCTCCCCTCGCTTGCCTCCCGGCACGAGGGGTTTTTTGTTGCACAGCAACCTCACAAATCCCGTCAAAACCCTCAGCTTCGAGAAGAGACGCAGATGACCGAGCAGGCCTCCGGGGCCCACCATCCGCAGCCACGGGCCCGTAACGCCGGCGGACCGCAGCAGTCCACCCCCGTCGAGCACGTCACGGGCGCGCAGTCCCTCATCCGGGCGCTGGAGGAGGTCGGGGCCGACACCGTGTTCGGCATTCCCGGCGGTGCGATCCTGCCGGCGTACGACCCGATGATGGACTCCTCGAAGGTCCGGCACATCCTGGTCCGCCACGAGCAGGGCGCCGGACACGCCGCAACGGGATACGCGCAGGCCACCGGCAGGGTCGGGGTCTGCATGGCCACCTCGGGCCCGGGTGCCACCAACCTCGTCACCCCGATCGCGGACGCCCACATGGACTCCGTCCCGCTGGTCGCCATCACCGGGCAGGTGGCCTCGAAGGCGATCGGCACGGACGCCTTCCAGGAGGCGGACATCTGCGGCATCACGATGCCGATCACCAAGCACAACTTCCTGGTCACCGACCCGGCCGAGATCCCCAAGACCATCGCCGAGGCGTTCCACATCGCCTCCACCGGCCGCCCCGGCCCGGTCCTGGTCGACATCGCCAAGGACGCCCTGCAGGCGCAGACCACGTTCAGCTGGCCGCCGCACACCGACCTGCCCGGCTACCGCCCGGTGACCAAACCGCACGCCAAGCAGATCCGCGAGGCCGCCCGGCTGATCACCGAGGCCAAGCGCCCGGTCCTCTACGTCGGCGGCGGCGTCCTCAAGGCCGGCGCCACCGCCGAGCTGAAGGTGCTCGCCGAGCTGACCGGCGCCCCGGTCACCACCACCCTGATGGCGCTGGGCGCCTTCCCCGACAGCCACCCGCAGCACGTCGGCATGCCCGGCATGCACGGCTCGGTCACCGCGGTCACCGCGCTGCAGAAGGCCGACCTGCTGATCACCCTCGGCGCCCGCTTCGACGACCGGGTCACCGGCAAGCTCGACTCCTTCGCGCCGTACGCCAAGGTCGTGCACGCCGACATCGACCCGGCGGAGATCGGCAAGAACCGCGCCGCCGACGTGCCGATCGTCGGTGACGCCCGCGAGGTCATCGCCGACCTGATCGTGGCCGTCCAGGCCGAGCACGACACCGGCCACAAGGGCGACTACAGCGCCTGGTGGAAGGACCTCAACCGCTGGCGGGAGACCTACCCGCTGGGCTACGACCTGCCGGACGACGGCAGCCTCTCCCCGCAGCAGGTCATCGAGCGGATCGGCCAGCTCGCCCCCGCCGACACCATCTACGCCGCCGGCGTCGGCCAGCACCAGATGTGGGCCGCCCACTTCATCACCTACGAGCAGCCCGCCACCTGGCTCAACTCCGGCGGCGCCGGAACCATGGGCTACGCCGTGCCCGCCGCGATGGGCGCCAAGGCCGGCCAGCCGGACCGCACGGTCTGGGCGATCGACGGTGACGGCTGCTTCCAGATGACCAACCAGGAACTGGTCACCTGCGCGCTGAACAACATCCCGATCAAGGTCGCGATCATCAACAACGGCGCGCTCGGCATGGTCCGCCAGTGGCAGACCCTCTTCTACAACCAGCGCTACTCCAACACCGTGCTGCACAGCGGCCCCGAGGCGGACGGCAAGCAGCCGTCGGCGGGCACCCGCATCCCGGACTTCGTCAAGCTCTCCGAGGCCATGGGCTGCGTCGCGCTGCGCTGCGAGGACCCGGCCGACCTCGACAAGGTCATCGAAGAGGCCAATGCCATCAACGACCGCCCGGTCGTGATCGACTTCATCGTCCACGAGGACGCCCAGGTGTGGCCGATGGTCGCCGCCGGCACCTCCAACGACGAGGTCATGGCCGCCCGGGGCGTGCGTCCCGACTTCGGCGACAACGAAGACGACTGAGACGACGAAGAGCGAAAGAGAGAAGACCATGTCCAAGCACACGCTCTCCGTCCTGGTGGAGAACACCCCCGGCATCCTCGCCCGGATCGCCGCGCTGTTCTCCCGCCGCGGCTTCAACATCGACTCGCTCGCCGTCGGCGTCACCGAACACCCCGACATCTCCCGCATCACCATCGTGGTCAGCGTCGAGTCGCTGCCGCTGGAGCAGGTCACCAAGCAGCTCAACAAGCTCGTCAACGTCCTGAAGATCGTCGAGCTGGAGCCCGGCTCCGCGATCCAGCGCGAACTGGTCCTGGTGAAGGTCCGCGCGGACAACGAGACCCGCTCGCAGATCGTCGAGATCGTCCAGCTCTTCCGCGCCAAGACCGTGGACGTCTCGCCCGAGGCGGTCACCATCGAGGCCACCGGATCCAGTGAAAAGCTGGAGGCGATGCTGAAGATGCTGGAGCCGTTCGGCATCAAGGAACTGGTGCAGTCCGGCACGATCGCCATAGGCCGGGGCGCCCGCTCCATCACGGACCGCTCGCTGCGCGCGCTGGACCGTACGGCCTGATCCGCCGGTCCGCCACGGCCCGACCGGACCGTATGGCGAGACCCACCGACCTTCCTCACCCCGCCCGACGTACTGTGTGGGCACCCCGCTAGATCCAAGGAGAGACCCGAAGTGGCCGAGCTGTTCTACGACGACGACGCCGACCTGTCCATCATCCAGAACCGCAAGGTCGCGGTGATCGGCTACGGAAGCCAGGGCCACGCCCACGCGCTGTCCCTGCGCGACTCGGGCGTCGACGTGCGCGTCGGTCTGCACGAGGGCTCCAAGTCCAAGGCCAAGGCCGAGGAGCAGGGCCTGCGCGTGGTCACCCCGGCCGAGGCCGCCGCCGAGGCCGACGTCATCATGATCCTGGTGCCGGACCCGATCCAGGCCAAGGTCTACGAGGAGTCCATCAAGGACAACCTGAAGGACGGCGACGCGCTGTTCTTCGGCCACGGCTTCAACATCCGGTTCGGCTTCATCAAGGCCCCGGCCGGCGTGGACGTCTGCATGGTCGCCCCCAAGGGCCCGGGCCACCTGGTGCGCCGCCAGTACGAGGAGGGCCGCGGCGTGCCGTGCATCGCGGCCGTCGAGCAGGACGCCTCCGGCAACGCCTTCGCGCTGGCGCTGTCCTACGCCAAGGGCATCGGCGGCACCCGCGCCGGCGTCATCAAGACCACCTTCACCGAGGAGACCGAGACCGACCTGTTCGGTGAGCAGGCGGTGCTCTGCGGTGGCGCCTCGGCGCTGGTCAAGGCCGGTTTCGAGACCCTGGTCGAGGCGGGCTACCAGCCGGAGATCGCGTACTTCGAGTGCCTGCACGAGCTGAAGCTCATCGTGGACCTCATGTACGAGGGCGGCCTGGAGAAGATGCGCTGGTCGGTCTCCGAGACCGCCGAGTGGGGCGACTACGTCACCGGCCCGCGGGTCATCACCGACGCCACCAAGGCCGAGATGAAGAAGGTCCTCGCCGAGATCCAGGACGGCACCTTCGCCAACAACTGGATGGCGGAGTACAACGCCGGTCTGCCGAAGTACAACGAGTACAAGAAGGCCGACGAGAACCACCTGCTGGAGACCACCGGCAAGCAGCTGCGGAAGCTGATGAGCTGGGTGGACGACGAGGCGTAAGTCCGATGGACAGGGGGTCGCGAAAACACTCGCGGCCCCCTCGTCCGTATGGCCGGCCGCGCACCGCCGCGGCGCCTTGTCCACCGCGTAGAACCACGCACGGGTGATCCTTCCGCAACGGCACAGGACGCGCCCCCCACCGCCACTACACTGCCCATCACAAGCGCGTTCAGGCTCACAACGTCGTGCGTCTTCCACGCGGCTTTCCCCCTTCACCGCCTTCGGCCGTCGGGACGGCCGTCCGCGAAGGACTAGTGAGGACTGAAGACCACGTGAGCTCGAAACCTGTCGTACTGATCGCCGAAGAGCTGTCGCCCGCCACCGTCGACGCCCTCGGCCCGGACTTCGAGATCCGGCACTGCAACGGCGCCGACCGCGCCGAGCTGCTCCCCGCCATCGTCGACGTCGACGCCGTCCTGGTGCGCAGCGCCACGAAGATCGACGCCGAGGCGATCGCCGCCGCCAAGAAGCTGAAGGTCGTCGCCCGCGCCGGCGTGGGCCTGGACAACGTCGACGTCTCCGCCGCCACCAAGGCCGGCGTGATGGTCGTCAACGCGCCCACCTCCAACATCGTCACCGCCGCCGAGCTGGCCTGCGGTCTGCTGGTCGCCACCGCGCGGAACATCCCGCAGGCGAACACCGCGCTGAAGAACGGCGAGTGGAAGCGCAGCAAGTACACCGGCGTCGAGCTCAGCGAGAAGACCCTCGGCGTGGTCGGCCTCGGCCGGATCGGCGTCCTGGTCGCCCAGCGGATGTCGGCGTTCGGCATGAAGGTCGTCGCCTACGACCCGTACGTCCAGCCGGCCCGCGCCGCGCAGATGGGCGTCAAGCTGCTGACCCTGGACGAACTGCTTCAGGTCTCCGACTTCATCACCGTCCACCTCCCCAAGACGCCGGAGACCATCGGTCTCATCGGCGACGAGGCGCTGCACAAGGTCAAGCCGTCGGTCCGGATCGTCAACGCCGCGCGCGGCGGGATCGTCGACGAGGCGGCGCTGGCCACCGCGCTGAAGGAGGGCCGGGTGGCCGGCGCGGGCCTGGACGTGTACGCCGTCGAGCCCTGCACCGACTCCCCGCTGTTCGAGTTCGACCAGGTCGTGTGCACCCCGCACCTGGGCGCCTCCACGGGCGAGGCGCAGGAGAAGGCCGGTATCGCGGTCGCCAAGTCGGTGCGGCTGGCTCTCGCCGGCGAGCTGGTGCCGGACGCGGTCAACGTCCAGGGCGGCGTGATCGCCGAGGACGTCAAGCCGGGGCTGCCGCTGGCCGAGCGGCTCGGCCGGATCTTCACCGCGCTGGCCGGCGAGGTGGCGATGCGGCTCGACGTCGAGGTCTACGGAGAGATCACCCAGCACGACGTCAAGGTGCTCGAACTCTCCGCGCTGAAGGGCGTCTTCGAGGACGTGGTGGATGAGACGGTGTCGTACGTCAACGCCCCGCTGTTCGCGCAGGAGCGCGGCGTCGAGGTGCGGCTGACGACGAGCAGCGAGTCGCCCGAGCACCGCAACGTGGTCACCGTGCGCGGCACGCTCGCCGGCGGCGAGGAGGTGTCGATCTCCGGCACGCTCGCCGGCCACAAGAACGTCCAGAAGATCGTGGCGGTCGGGGAGCACTCGATCGACCTCACGCTCGCCGACCACATGGCGTTCATGCGCTACACCGACCGCCCCGGCGTCGTCGGCACCGTCGGCCGGATCCTGGGCGAGGCGGGCATCAACATCGGCGGCATGCAGGTCTCGCGGGCCGATGTCGGCGGTGAGGCGCTGGTCGTGCTGACCGTCGACGACACCATTCCGGCGAACGTGCTCAGCGAGATCTCCGAGGAGATCGGCGCGACGTCCGTACGCGCGGTGAACCTCGGTCACTGACCCGGCGGTTTCCGCAGCTCCACGGGCCCGGCTCCCGCTTCGGCGGGGACCGGGCCCGTTCGCGCGCCGGCCCCGTACGGGCGCTCCGCGGGTGGCCGCCCGGTCCGCGCGCATGACCGGACCGCTCCCGCGTTCACTCGAACGGCGTAATCAGGGGTGGGGTCGGCAGTGCCGCCCGGCGGCTCGGCAGGCCGACCGCCGCCGTGCCGCCCGGCCTCCCCGAGTCGCACGCCGGAAGCGGGCGTCGCGCAATGGGAACTGTGCGTGCCGCGCACCGGCGCGTGCGGAAGGAGCGAGATCCATGAACGCACCTCTGGGAGACGTCCCGCAGACGCTGACCGGCCTCCAGGTGGTCGATGTGGACGGCGCGAAGGTGGGCACGGTGCAGCAGGTCTACCGCGACGACGCCACCAACGAGCCCGAGTGGATCACCGTGCGCACCGGGCTGTTCGGGTTGAAGGAGACCTTCATCCCGCTCGCCGGGGCCCGCCGGACCGGCGACGAACTGCACGTTCCGCACACCAAGGAGACCATCAAGAAAGCCCCGCGGATCGACGAGGACGGCCATCTCGACCCGTCCCAGGAGACCGAGCTCTACCGCCACTACGGGCTGATCCGCCCCAGCGGCACGGACGCGTCGATGCCCGCCGGACCGCGTCCCGGCACGGCGGCCGGCACCCCGCCGGCCACGCCGGGCGAGCGCAACAAGCTGTTCGAGCGGCCGATGGCCGGGGCCGGAACGGGCGAGCGGGCCCGCGAGGGCCGGACGGACTCCGGCGACATCGAGCAGACACCGGAGGCTCCGCACCCCGGCGAGCGGAGGCGGATGGGCGGCCCCGAGCGGCCCGGCCGCGAGGGACCCGGCCCCGAGCGGCCCCGGTGACCACCTCACCCCGCGCATACACATGCGTATAAGACGCCCGTCTGGAACGTCCGTATGCCGGCGATTAGGCTGCCGCCATGGGACACCGTGAAGATCTTCTGGAAGGCGCCAAGCGCTGCCTGCTGGAGAAGGGGTACGCGCGCACCACCGCCCGCGACATCGTGGCCGCCTCCGGCGCCAACCTCGCCTCCATCGGCTACCACTACGGCTCCAAGGACGCCCTGATGCGCCAGGCGGTGATCGCCTCCAGCGAGGAGTGGGGCGCGGGCATGGCTGAGGCACCGGCCGCCGCGGAGGGCGCGCGGGCCATTGCCGACCCGCTGGAGCGGTTCGCCGCGACCTGGGACCGGGTGCTCCAACGCATCGCCGAGGAACCGGAGTTCATCGCCGCGCAGGTCGAGGTGCTGGGCCTGCTGCCGCGGGACGAGGGTCTGCGGGAGGCGATCGGGGCCGTACTGCCGGAGGGCGGCGAGGGGCTGGTCGCGCTCTTCGAGGGCGTCCCCGACACGGAGGTCGACGCGGAGACGGCCCGCGTCGTCGGCTCGTTCTACCAGGCCCTCCTCACCGGCCTGATGGTCCAGTCCCTGGTCACCCCGGACGCCCTGCCGACGGGGCACGACTTGGCGGCGGCGCTGCGGCGGGTCACGAGCGGGCGGGTGCTCTGAGCGTGTGTTTGCGGTGCCCCGCACGTACCCGTCTGTCCCGCCGCGGGGCGCTGCGCTTTGCGGTGCCTCCCACGTACCTGTCTGCGGCGCCGCGGTGGTTTCTCGCCGTTGCGCCTGCGGCGGGCTGGGTGGTTTGTGGGTGCGGTGACGGGCCTCCGGGGCCGGTTGTGGGGACTGCTGACGCTTTACGTCCCCACAACCGGCCCCTCCGGCCCGTCACCTCCCGTTGGGGGAGGGAAACGGTGGGTGGGGGTGGGCGCCGGTGGGTTATGAGGATGCCGGGAGGACGTGCTCGGACGAGCGGTCCGTGCTGAGGCACAGTGAGCAGACCATGGCGTCGTGGGCCGGGCAGGCGGCCAGGTCGGGGCGCTCGAACTCCTGCCGGCAGACGTGGCACGGGTAGTTCGTGGCGCTCGGGTTGCCGTCCGCGTCCAGCAGCGGCTCGTCGATCCCGTCGTCGGAACGCCGCAGGTAGTAACGGCCCTTGGTGACCACCGCCATCAGCGGCGTGAGGACGAAGGCGAGCACCGCCGCGGCCACCGGTGAGTACGGCTGGAGGGCGTCGCCCAGCGCGTGGAAGTACATCGCGATGGACAGGCCGGAGGCCGCGGTGAAGGCCACCACCCCCACCGGGTTGACCGCGTGGAGCATGCCGCGGCGGAACTCCGGGATCTTCGGGGACAGTTTCAGCAGGTACTTGTTGACGAGGATGTCGGTGGCGACGGTGACGACCCAGGCGATGGCGCAGTTGGAGTAGAAGCCCAGGATCCCGTTGAGGAAGCTGAACATGTCGGCCTCCATCAGGATCAGCGCGAACGCCAGGTTGGCCAGGACGAAGACCATCCGCCCCGGGTAGCGCTTGGTGACCCGGGTGACGGAGTTCGTCCACGCCAGCGAGCCGGAGTAGGCGTTGGTCACATTGATCTTGATCTGGCTGATCACGACGAGGGCCACGGCCAGCGGCACCACCAGCCAGGAGGGCAGCATCGCGGCGAACGCGCCGGTGAACTGCTGGATCGGCTCGGTGGCCGCGGCCGGGCCGGCCTTCGCGAGGATGTAGACGGCCAGGAACAGTCCGATGGCCTGCTTCACCGCACCCAGCACGACCCAGCCGGGGCCGGCCATGATCACGGCAGCCCACCAAGTGCGCTTGTTCGCCTCGGTCTTGGGCGGCATGAACCGCAGATAGTCGATCTGCTCACCGATCTGCGCGATCAGTGACAGGCAGACGCCCGCGCCCAGCAGCACGGAGGCGGTGTTGATCCCGCCGTCACCGCCGGTCCCGGCGTACGACACGAAGCGGTGCACGGTGCCCGGGTCGGTGGCGACCAGGTAGACCAACGGCCCCACCATCAGCAGCAGCCACAGCGGCGTCGTCCAGACCTGGAGCTTGCTCAGCGCTTTCATGCCGTAGATGACCAGCGGTATCACCAGGAGCGTGGCGACCAGATAGCCCAGCCACAGCGGCAGCCCGAGGCCCAGCCGCAGCCCCTGGGCCATGATCGAGCCCTCCAGCGCGAAGAAGATGAAGGTGAAGCTGGCGAAGATGACGCTGGTGAGCACCGACCCGTAGTAGCCGAAGCCGGCACCACGGGTGATCAGGTCCAGATCGATGTTGTAGCGGGCCCCGTAGTAGGCGAGCGGGAATCCGGTGACGAAGATGACCACGGCCGCGACCAGGATCGCGGTCAGCGCGTTGCCGGTGCCGTGGGTGAGCCCGATCCCGGCGCCGATCGAGAAGTCCGCCATGTACGCGATCCCGCCCAGCGCGGTGGTCGCCACCACGGCGGGCGTCCACCGACGGTAACTGCGGGGCGCGAACCGGAGGGTGTAGTCCTCCAGGGTTTCCGCTGCGCTTGGCTTGGGCCGTACGTCGTCGGGTGCCCCGCCGTGCGCTGTCTCTTCGTTGCGTTCCGCAACGGCCTCGCTCATGCCACGTCTCCTCCGGCGCCGGGGCCATTTCGTCAGGCCGGACGCTAGAAAGCGAGTGTTTCCGTGGGGCGCGTGTCCGGTGAACCAGGTGTTTCTTCGCCCACGTACCCGTCTGTCCCGCCGCGGGTCGTCTCGCCGTTGCGCGCTTTGCGGCGCCCCGCACGTAGTTGGCCGTCCCGCCGTCGGGCTTGTTCGCCGTTGCGCCTGGCGGCGGGCGTTTGTGTGTCGGGTGCGGTGCCGGCCCTCCAGACTTCGTCCTCCGGTCCACCCCCTCCCGTGAGTGGGAGTTTCAAAGCTGGTCGGGGCCGGACGTCATCCGTTGCCCGCGCGCTCGTGGGCATTACCTGCACCCCCACCGCCCTTAACTTTCCCTCTCACGGGAGGGGACGGGCCGGAGGGGCCGGTTGTGTGGACGTAAAGCGTCAGCAGTCCACACAACCGGCTCCGGAGGCCCGTCACCGCACCCGACAACCACCCGCCCGCCGCAGGCGCAACGGCGAGCAACACCCGCGGCGGGACAGACGGGTACGTGCGGGGCGCCGCAAAGCGCGCAACGGCGAGCGAGCCCCGCGGCGGGACGGCCAAGTACGTGGGAGGCACCGCAAAGCGCAGCGGAAGGGCTACAACCTGGCCACCTTGAGGGCCATATGGAGAAGCAGCCGATGCTCCCCGTCATCCAGGTCGAGACCCGTCAGCTTCTCGACGCGGCCGAGGCGGTAGTAGAGGGTCTGGCGGTGGATGCCCAGGGCCTGGGCCGTGCGGCTCGCCTGGCCCGCGCAGTCGAGGAACGCCTCGGCGGTGCGGGCGAGTTCGGCGTGTGCGGGGGTGAGCAGGGGGCCGATCACGGGGTCGGGATCGGTGACCGGCAGGGCGGTCAGCATGCGGTACGAGCCGATGGTGTCCCACTGGGCGACCGGGCCCAGCCGGGGCTCGGCGCGGGCCGCGCGGGCCGCGGCGAGGGCCTCCTGCCAGGACGTGGGCAGTTCGGCCGGCTCCCGGGTGGCGCTGCCGATGCCGGCCGCGCCCGGGCGGGGTGGTGCGGAGCGATCGGCGGAACGGGACCGCCCGGGGCCGGCCGGAGCCGCGGCGGCCGGGGCGGTCCCCGCCCGCGGGGAGCGCAGCAGGTGTTCCGCCACCGTACGGGCGGGGGTCGACCCGCCCGTCGCACGCAGGCGGACCAGCGCGGCCAGGACGGGGGCGCCGGGCCCGTCCGCCGGACCGCCGGGGGAGCGCAGCGCGCACGCCGCGAGCAGCCCGGGCAGGCTCGGCAGCGGTGCCGCGTCGGTGTCCGGGGTGTCCCAGGGCACCACCGCGACCAGAGTGAGCGGCAGGCCGGGCGTGAAGCGCAGGGTGTCGCGGAGCGCGTCCCGCAGCGCGGTCGCCGCGGCCGGCCGTCCGTCGGCCGGACAGGTCAGCAACTCCCGTAGCAGATCGCCGAGTTCGGATCCGGCGCGGGCCTCTTCGGCGAGCAGTGCGCCGATCCGGGAGGCGGTCTCCATCGCCTGCGCGATCCGGGGGTCGGGCGGGGTGCCCTGGCCGCCCAGGGCCAGGTCGGTGAGGTGCCCGTCGTCCAGCAGCCAGACGTAGCCGTGCACCACGCCCCGGTGGCGGACGGGGAGACAGATCCGGCCGCGGAAGACGCCGGCGGCGGGGTCCGGCGGGATCCGCAGTGGCGTCGTGGCCCGGGCGATCCCGAACGCCTCGAACCAGGCCCGGACCGCCGCGGAGGAGCGGCGCTGCAGGATCGACCGGGTCCGCACCGGGTCCATGACCTCGTCGTCCTCGCCCTCGTGCGCGCCGAACGCGATCAGCCCGAAGTCACGGTCCTCCAGCGTCGCCGGTGCGCCGAGCGCCGCCGAGATCTCGTCCACCAACTGCTGGTAGTCGCCCCGCATCCGCCGTTCGGCCCCTCTCCTGTCCCAGTGGTCTCCCTCTCCCCATTCTCATACATCTGTCTGAGATCCCGGCCACGAAGGCGTGACAGCTGTCGATGGCCGCGAAGTGGCGCGATCCTTAAGTTTCAGGTGGCTCAATCTTGCCGACGCGTTCGCCCTCCCCGGCGCCGCCCGGTCCTTGTCACCCTGAATCTGGAGGTGCCCCATGCTGGGTCCCGTGCTCCTCGCCGCAGCGCGCAGCGACAGCATCCGGCGCGTCGTCGCGGCCGCTCCGGTCACCCGCCCCGTGGTGGACCGCTTCGTCGCCGGCGAGCGTCTGGACGAGGCCATGGCCGCGGTGCGGAATCTGGCCGCGCGCGGACTGGAGGTCACGCTCGACCACCTCGGCGAGGACATCACGGACCCGGTGGAGGCGCTGCGCAACCGCGACGCCTACCTCCGGCTGGCCGAGGCCCTCAAGGAGCACGGTCTCGGTGTGAAGGCCGAGATGTCGGTGAAGCTGTCCGCCTTCGGGCAGGCGCTGCCGGGCGGCCACGAGCTGGCCCTGCGGAACGTCACTCCGGTGGTCGAGGCGGCTGCCGAGGCTGGGACGACCGTCACCCTCGACATGGAGGACCACACCACGGTCGACTCGACCCTGGCGATCCTCGCCGAGATGCGCGAGCGGTTCCCCCAGACGGGCGCGGTGCTGCAGTCCTACCTCTTCCGCACCGAGGACGACTGCCGGGCGCTCGCCGGGGAAGGCTCCCGGGTGCGACTGGTCAAGGGCGCGTACAAGGAGCCCGCGACCGTCGCCTACCAGGACAAGCGGGAGGTCGACCGGGCCTATGTGCGCTGCTTGAAGATCCTCATGGCCGGCGGGGGCTACCCCATGATCGGGTCGCACGACCCGCGGATGGTGGCCATAGCCCAGGAGCTGGCGCACCGCAACGGCCGTAAGCCGGCGGACTACGAATTCCAGATGCTGTACGGCATCCGCGAGGCGGAGCAGCGGCGACTGGTCGCCGAGGGGAACCGTATGCGGGTGTACATCCCGTACGGCACCGATTGGTACGGATACTTCATGCGCCGGCTCGCCGAGCGCCCCGCGAACCTGGCCTTCTTCCTGAGGTCACTCGCGACCCGAGGATGACGGCGACCCGGGACTGAGCCCCCGGCCCCTTTACGTACGTACGAACCGACCACCGAAGGAGAAACGGCCGCCATGGACGCTGTGACCCAGGTCCCCGTACCGGTGAACGAGCCGGTCCACACCTACGCCCCCGGCAGCGCCGAGCGTTCCCGTCTGGAGGCCAAGCTCAAGGAGCTGGCCGGCAACCCGCGGGAGCTGCCGATGACCATCGGCGGTGAGCGCCGGATGGGCGGCGGCGAGCGCTTCGACGTCGTCCAGCCGCACAACCACGGAGCCCGGCTCGGCACGTACGGCAACGCCACCGTCAAGGACGCCCAGGACGCGGTGGACGCCGCGCTGGCCGCCGCCCCCGCCTGGCGCGCGATGTCCTTCGACGACCGTGCCGCGATCATCCTCAAGGCCGCCGAGCTGCTCTCCGGCCCCTGGCGCGAGACGCTGGCCGCCGCCACCATGCTCGGCCAGTCCAAGACCGCCCAGCAGGCCGAGATCGACACCCCCTGCGAGCTGATCGACTTCTGGCGCTTCAACGTGCACTTCGCGCGCCAGATCCTCGCCGAGCAGCCCCCGGCGAACGCCCCGGGCGTCTGGAACCGCTCGGACCACCGCCCGCTGGAGGGCTTCGTCTACGCGATCACCCCGTTCAACTTCACCGCGATCGCCGGCAACCTCCCGACCGCGCCCGCCCTGATGGGCAACGTGGTCGTGTGGAAGCCCTCGCCGACCCAGACCTTCGCGGCCGTGCTGCTGATGGAGCTGCTGGAGGAGGCCGGGCTGCCCAAGGGCGTGATCAACCTGGTCACCGGTGACGGCAAGGACGTCTCCGAGGTCGCGCTGGCCCACCCGGACCTCGCGGGCATCCACTTCACCGGCTCCACCAAGACCTTCCAGTACCTGTGGAAGACGGTCGGCGCCAACATCGAGAACTACAAGACCTACCCGCGTCTGGTCGGCGAGACCGGCGGCAAGGACTTCATCGTCGCCCACCCCTCGGCGGACCGCGCCGTGCTGAAGACCGCCATGACCCGTGGCGCCTTCGAGTTCCAGGGCCAGAAGTGTTCCGCGGCCTCCCGCGCGTACGTCCCGGCCTCCCTCTGGAACTCCGGCTTCAAGGAGGAGTTCGCCGCCGAGGTCGAGTCGCTCGCCATGGGTGACGTCACCGACCTGTCGAACTTCATCGGTGCCGTCATCGACGAGCGGTCCTTCGCCAAGAACAAGGCGGCGATCGACCGCGCCAAGGCGGACCCGACCATCGAGGTCGTGGCCGGCGGCACGTACGACGACAGCGAGGGCTACTTCGTCCGCCCGACGGTCCTGGTCTCCACCGACCCGGACAACGAGATCTTCAAGGACGAGTACTTCGGCCCGATCCTCGGCGTCTTCGTCTACGACGACGCGGACTACGACGAGATGCTCACCCAGATGGAGTCCGCCTCGGCGTACGGCCTGACCGGTTGCGTCATCGCCCAGGACCGCGCCGCGGCCGCCGCCACCTGCGAGAAGCTCCGTTTCGCTGCGGGCAACTTCTACATCAACGACAAGCCCACCGGCGCCGTCGTCGGCCAGCAGCCCTTCGGCGGCGGCCGCGCCTCCGGCACCAACGACAAGGCCGGCGCCAAGCAGAACCTGATGCGCTGGACCTCCACCCGCTCCATCAAGGAGACCCTGGTCCCCCCGACGGACTACCGCTACCCGCACATGGGCTGACACCCAGGGGTACGCACCACGGCCCGGCTCCCCGCGCGAGGGGGGCCGGGCCGTCGGCTTCGGGTTCAGGTGCGGGTGTTCCGCGGCGGCCCGGTGATCGCCTCACCGATGACGAATCCCTTGGCGGGGCCTTCGGGAATGATGGCGTCCACGCCGTACGGCACGCGGTTCTCGCCGGCGTAGGCCGCCTCCTCGGGAGAGGGCGAGGTGAGCACGGTGACGGTGCCATGGCCGTCGTGGTCGTCGATGAGGACGTAGACGGGGATGCCGGCGCGGGCATAGGCGCGACGCTTGCGGACGCGGTCGCGCTCCAGGCCGTCGTTGCCCGGAGAGACCACTTCGAGGACGAGCGCCACACCACGGGCATCGAGGCCGAGCCCGTCCTCGGTGATGTACTCGTCGTCTTCCTCGGGGGCGACGTAGGCGTCCGGGATCGCGACCTTCTGCTGGTGGACGACGCTCAGGTCGTTGTCGGTGACGTACTCACTCGACTGTGCTTCAAGGAACTTCGTCAGCTCCCGGCGGAAGCGGAAGCTGACCTTGCTGTGGCGATGGCGACCGGTGGGCGACACCTCGATGAACCCCTCGATGATCTCGGCGTGGAAGCCCTCGGGGAGTTCCATGGCTTTCCATGCCTGCCACAGGACCTCGTCCAGATCGGGGCCGGGCATCGGGGCCTCCGGCGTCGTGGTCACGGGAGCTCCTGTGCGGGCGCGGTCATGGTGCAGCACCTCCTCCTAACGACCTTGGGAGCGATTGAGATCGGGGCGTGCCGGCCTGGTGGGTCGGCTGGTGGGTGATCAGCAGGCGACCTGCTGAGCGGGCACCAGTTCGGTGCTGGTCTTGCGGCGGGTCGCCCGGCGGGCGGAGCGGTCGGAGACCAGGCCGGCGATCGCGAGGTGGGTCTCGGCGTAGGTATCGCGGCGGCCAGTGAACCGTTGCAGCGGGCACCACTGCTTGAACTCGGCGTTGGTGTGCTCCACGCAGATCCGGCGGGAGGACTGGCGCCGCTGCTCGCGCCAGGCGTGGTGCTCGCCCAGCGGCGCATCGTCCTTCGGCTTCCTCGGCGGGGCGCTGACCTGGGCGGGGAACTCGTTGGCCAGACCCCGGTAGCCCTCGTCGACCTCGGCCCTCACCTTCGGGTGCAGGCGGAACTGCTCGGCGATGCCCTCAGTACGCACGGCGGTCTGGTCGTGCATCCGCCCCGGCCTGACCACCCCGCTGAACAGGGTCCGCCCCTGGCCGTCGCTGAACGTGGTGGTCTTGATGGTGTTCTGCTTCTTCTTGCCGGATACGAACGCTTTGCGACCGGGACGGCCCGCACGCGGGCGGCGGACCTGCACCTCGGTCCCGTCGATCCGCAGCTCCACGCCTTCTGCGTCGGCGTAGGCGAACAGGTCCTCCAGCGTGCTCAGCCGCATCCCTGGACGGTCGGGGATGGCGAAGCCGCGAGCGGCCAGCAGCGGACGGACCTCGCGGACCGCTCCGGACACGGTGGAGCGGTCCACCCCGTACAGCTCGGCCAGCGCAGCATGCGGCAGCCCCAGCCGCAGGTGGACCAGCGTGGCCAAGAGCCGGTCGGTGAATACCAGGCGCTGCTTGGGCCCCGCGCCAGCGGCCCGCCGCCGGCCCCCGCCGCGGCGCTCGTGGAGCGCCGACTCCCGGGCCGCTTCCCACTTCGGAGCGAGTTCTTCGAGCAACTCGCCGAAGTGTGCGCGGGAGATGCCGGACAGGGCAGGATGGGAACAGGCCGCACGGGCCCAGGCTTGCGTCACAACTTCCCTAATCCGTACGGACCTTCTCACGTCACGGCCCGAGGCGAGGCGCGATACTCGACCAGTGGACTCGATCTACCGCAGTACGACGGGCAAGGAGCTCATCCGACGCTGGTGCCTCGACCAGCTCGCCGCGTGGCCGGTGCCACACGAACGGAAGACGGTGACCGCCAAGGGCGCACAGACGCACGTGGTCCTCGCCGGTACTGGCGCGACGACGGTCGTATTCGTCCCGGGCACCAACTTCAACGCCGCCGCGTCCCTGCCGCTGGCCACGGCCCTGGTCGCCACCGGCTACCGGGTCCTGCTGGTGGACGTCCCTGGCCAGCCCGGTCTCAGTTCTGGCCAACGCGGGCTCTCCGGCGGCCGGTTGTCCTGGTATGGGGCGTGGCTGAGCGAGGTGATCGAGAAGATCTCGTCCGAGCCGGTAGCGGTGATGGGCCACTCCTTCGGTGCCGCCATTGCCCTGTCCAGCGACACTCCCCGGATCGACCGGCTCATCCTGGTTTCCCCTGGCGGACTGACCAGACTGAGGTTGACCCCCACCGTGCTGGCCGCCTCGGCCGCCTGGTTCCTGCGGCCCGCACCGACGCACAGCGCCCGGCTCCTGCGCACCATGCTCGCGCCTGGCCATCCACCCCGCACGGAATTGGTGAACTGGATGACACTGGTCGCCCGGCACTCGCGCTCCAGCGGGGCGCCCGGCGCCGCCACTCTGCCGGCGCAGTCAATTCCCCGCCTGGTCGTCACTGGGGAGCACGACGTCTTCCTCCCTCCACGGCGGCTCGGCCCGGCAGTACGCACCACATTCGGCGCTGAGCTCGGTGTGGTCTCCGAGGCCGGACACCTCGTGGTCGAAGAGCGCCCCGAACACCTATCTACCTTGCTGGAGATTCCGGGCCGGCCCACCTCCGATGCCCCCTTGGAGTAGCCGACCTCCGAGTGCCGTGTCCGCCGACCATCCAGGACCCGGGCCCACACACAGCGGGGCACTCCTATCGCTCCCCAAGTCGTAAGTGTGGGCGGGCTCGGCCTGGTGGCACAAGCGACACCCGCGACGCCAGGCGCGTGAGGCAGCCGCTGAGCTGCGTATGTGCGGGGATCACTCGTTCGAGTACACGGAATCCGTCTCAGATAGTAGGAAGCCCAAGTAATTGTGCAGACATCACGGCCCGGCTGTCCTAGCTTTGTAGGAGCCGAACGTAACGCTCCATCGAGCGATCGCGGATGTGGCCCGGTGCGTGTGCGCAGGTGACCCCTGTAGTGCCGGAGCCCCCGCCCTTTCCGGCCCGCTTCTGGATCGACGCATCCCATCCGTTCTCGGGGCTTTGGCATTGGAGACGTGAATCATGGCCGAGACCGCTGTCCGCAGGACCCGCCGCTGCGCGCGTACGACCAACGACGCCGACCGCAGGAACGCCGCGGCCGCCCTCCAGCGTGCCCTCGACCGCCGGGACAACGGCGGCTCCACCGGACACTGAGATGTTCCGCGCACAAGGTGGGGCCCGGGCGTCCGTACCGTGCCGCTGCTGGTGGCGGATCCGGTGCTCCGCCGCCCGGCTGATCTGCCACTAGTGAGGCCGCGGAGGCGCCCGGGCCGCGGGCGCCCCGTGCGGATGCCGGCCGGCATCTCCTTCGGCGTCCCCTTCGTCGCCCGGCCGCCCGGGGTGTGTCCGCATGGCGGACGTTACGTGTCAATGAATGGGACGAAGAGTAGGGTCCAACCATGTCTCGCAGCATTCGCCTCGCAGTGATCCCCGGTGACGGCATCGGCCAGGAGGTCGTGGCCCAGGGCCTGAAGGTCCTGACCGCCGTCCTGCCGCAGGACGTCAAGCTGGAAACCAAGGAGTACGACCTCGGGGCCAGGCGCTGGCACGCCACCGGCGAGACCCTGCCGGACGCGGAGCTGGAGTCGCTCAAGCAGCACGACGCGATCCTGCTGGGCGCGATCGGCGACCCGTCCGTGCCCTCCGGTGTGCTGGAGCGCGGGCTGCTGCTCAAGCTCCGCTTCGCCTTCGACCACTTCGTCAACCTGCGTCCGTCGAAGCTCTTCCCGAACACGGCCACGCCGCTGGCGGGTCGCCCGGACATCGACTTCGTCGTCGTCCGCGAGGGCACCGAGGGCCCGTACACCGGCAACGGCGGCAGCCTGCGCACCGGCACCCCCGCCGAGGTCGCCACCGAGGTCAGCGTGAACACCGCCTACGGCGTCGAGCGCGTGGTCCGGGACGCGTACGAGCGGGCCAACGCCCGCCCCCGCAAGAAGCTGACGCTGGTCCACAAGAACAACGTGCTGGTCTACGCCGGCCACATGTGGAAGAAGATCTTCGACAAGGTCGGCCAGGAGTACCCCGAGGTCACCACCGACTACCTGCACGTCGACGCGGCGACGATCTTCTTCGTCACCCAGCCCGAGCGGTTCGACGTGATCGTCACCGACAACCTCTTCGGCGACATCCTCACCGACCTCGCCGCGGCCGTCACCGGCGGCATCGGCCTGGCCGCCTCCGGCAACATCAACCCGACCGGTGAGTTCCCCTCGATGTTCGAGCCGGTGCACGGCTCCGCCCCGGACATCGCCGGCACCGGCAAGGCCGACCCGACCGCCACGGTCCTCTCCGTCGCGCTGCTGCTGCGCCACCTCGGCCACGAGTCCGAGGCCGCCCGCATCGAGACGGCCGTCGCGGCCGACCTGGAGGCCCGGGACGGCACCGCCCGCAGCACGGACGAGATCGGCGACGCGCTCGCCGCACGAGTAGCGGGCTGAGGCCCGCAGCGCACCACGCAGAAACCCACCGACAGCGCCGGGCCCCCGCGGGGATCTGGCGCTGTCCGCATTCCGGCCGGACGCCACTCGCCGGCCGCCCCTGTGCTAACGCCGGACGGGATGCGACCATCGGACCCGGAGACCGCACACGCGGGTACGGCGGCGGACACCCCCGAGCGATAATCGGAGAGGGACCGCCGTCCGCGGGGAAACTCGGACGTCCCAGTAACGACCGGTACGTCAAGATCCCGCCGTACGCGGCCACCGCCAACCGCCCGGCGCGGACCACGCAGTGAAGGACACGCATACATGACGACGCCCACGATCGAGCTCAAGCCCTCCTCGCACCCGCTGTCCGACGCGGAGCGGGAGCAGATCCTGGCCGCCCCGGGCTTCGGCCGCCACTTCACCGACCACATGGTGACGATCAGGTGGACCGAGGGCCGCGGCTGGCACGACGGCCAGCTCGTGCCGTACGGGCCGCTCTCCCTCGACCCGGCGACCAACGTCCTGCACTACGCGCAGGAGATCTTCGAGGGCCTCAAGGCGTACCGTCAGCCCGACGGCTCCGTCGCGACCTTCCGCCCGGACGCCAACGCCCGCCGCTTCCAGGCGTCCGCGCGCCGGCTGGCCATGCCGGAGCTGCCGGTCGAGACCTTCATCGAGGCCTGTGACCTGCTCGTCCAGCAGGACAAGGACTGGGTGCCGGCGCACGGCGGCGAGGAGTCGCTCTACCTGCGTCCGTTCATGATCGCGACCGAGGTCGGGCTGGGCGTGAAGCCGGCCAACGAGTACCTCTTCGTCGTCATCGCCTCGCCGGCCGGCGCCTACTTCCCCGGTGGCGTCAAGCCGGTCTCCATCTGGCTGTCCGAGGACCGGGTGCGCGCGGTGCCCGGCGGCGTGGGCGACGCCAAGACCGGCGGCAACTACGCCGCTTCGCTGCTGGCCCAGGCCGAGGCCGCGGTGCACGGCTGCGACCAGGTCGCCTACCTCGACGCCGTGGAGCACAAGTGGGTCGAGGAACTCGGCGGGATGAACCTGTACTTCGTGTACGGAGACAAGATCGTCACCCCGACGCTGACCGGCTCGCTGCTCGCCGGCATCACCCGTGACTCGCTGCTGGCCGTCGCCCGCGACCTGGGCTTCGAGGCGGAGGAGGCCCGGGTCTCCATCGACCAGTGGCAGGCCGACACGGCGAACGGCACCCTCACCGAGGTCTTCGCCTGCGGTACGGCCGCGGTGATCACCCCGGTCGGCACGGTCAAGCGCAACGGCGCCGAGTGGACCCAGTCCGACGGCGAGCCCGGCAAGGTCACGCTGAAGCTGCGCGAGGCGCTGCTGGACATCCAGCGCGGCGTCGCCGAGGACACCCACGGCTGGATGCACCCCCTGGGCTGACCCGGCTGCGGGGCCGGCGACGGCCGGCGCCCGCCCGGACACCACCGAGGCCGCCCCCGACGCACCGTCTGGGGCGGCCTCGGCCGTACCGGGAGGGGTCAGCCGACCTCCGCGGCGGCCTCCGGCGCGGCGGCCGGCGGGGGAGCGGAGGCGGTCCGCAGCGCGGGGACCGGGCGCGGCTGCCGGGCGGTGAGCAGCAGGTAGGCGAGCCCGGCGACGGCCGCGGCCAGCAGGAAGCTGAGGTCGATGCCGCCGGTGTGGCCGAGCAGCGGCCCCTGGTAGAAGGGGGTGTCCACGCCCATCAGGCCGACGACCGAGCCCAGCGCCCAGGCGACGGTGGCCTGGACGTTCCAGCCGGCCTTGAACCAGTACACGCCGCCGCGGGTGCCGCGGTTGTAGACCTGGAGCGAGTCGGCGTCGTAGTCGCCGCGGCAGCGGGCGAAGCCCATGACCGTGATGACGGCCCAGGGCGTGCCGATCGCGGTCATCAGCAGCACGAAGGACGTCATGGCGTCCTGCGCCGCCCACAGGAAGTGGCCGGCGTAGACCAGCGCGGTCGAGACGCCCGCGACCACGTACGTGGCCTGGGTGCGGGTCGCCCGCGGCAGGATCGCGTCGAGGTCGAGACCCATGCTGTAGAGCATCAGACCGGAGTTGCCCACCGAGCCGGCGGACGCGTTGAGCAGCAGGAAGACCAGGTACCAGGCCGGGGCGCCGGCCACCAGCGGGCCCGCGTAGTCGTCGCCGGCGCCGACCGCCAGCGCGCTGAACGTGCCGAACAGCTGCGGCACCAGCAGACCGGCCACCAGGCCGAGGTAGGTGGCGGCGAAGACCTTCTTCGAGGAGTGGCGGCGCGGCGAGATGTAGCGGCTGTAGTCGCCGAGCAGGGTGATGAAGGCGATCGGGCCGCTCAGACCGGCGGAGACCGCGGAGAGCAGCCAGGTCTGCCAGTAGCCGCCGAGCGCGTACGGGACGCCGTGCACCGGGCCGGTGGTGAAGTGGTGCGCGTAGGCGAAGACGCCGACCGCCAGCAGGACCGTCAGGCCGATGGAGAGCACCTTGCTCATCCGCAGCAGGACCCGGTAGCCGTAGACCGCGCCCACGGCGGTACAGCCCGCCAGGACGGCGTAGACGACCGCGTAGGACGCACCGCCGGCCGGCAGGCCCAGGAGGCGGTGCAGGCAGCCGACCATGGCGTCGCCGCCCACCCACAGGGTCAGCGCGGTGTAGCCGAGCGAGAGCAGCAGGCCGATGACCGAGCCGATCAGCCGGCCGCGCACGCCGAAGTGGGCGCCGCTGCTGGTGGAGAGGTTGGTCGCACTGCGCAGCGAGACCAGGGCGAGCGGCGCGGTCAGCACGGCGCCGACCAGTGTGCCGGCGGCCAGTGAGCTGACCGAGCCCCAGAACCCCAGGCCGAAGGAGACCGGGAGCCAGCCGAAGATCACCACGCCGAGGGCGAGGTTCGATCCGAGCAGGATCGAGATGAGGTCGCGTGGACCGCTGGTGCGCTCCTCGTCCGGGATGGTGTCGACTCCGCGTTGTTCGATCGGCATGAGGGCTCCCCTGAGAGGCCGGACAGCAGTGTGCGAGCAGTGCTCTGCGTGCAGTGCTCCGTGAGGTGGACAGTGCTCGTGAGTGAGCGGGGCTCGTGAGTGAGCGGGGCTCGCTGCGGGACCGCTGCGAGATCGTTTAGAGCGGCGCTCTATCCGCCGCTTATTTAGAACAGCGCTCAATGTGGCTCATTCCCCTACTCCAGGTCAATGCTTCCGCGTTGACCAATTTCATGGTTAGAGTGATGCTCTAATCGAGCTGGAAGGTGGGACGGGATGCGGTTGACCCCGACGGAACGCGACCGGCTGCTGCTGTTCGGCGCGGCCGAGCTGGCGCGGACGCGCCGGGCCCGCGGACTGAAGCTGAATGTGCCCGAGGCGACCGCGTTGATCGCGGACACAGTCTGCGAGGCGGCGCGGGACGGGCGCCGCCTCGCTCAGGCCATCGAGGCGGCACGCAGCGTGCTCGGCCCGGACGACGTGCTGCCGGGCGTGGCCGACGTGGTCACCGAGGTGCACGTCGAGGCCGTCTTCGACGACGGCTCCCGGCTCGCGGTGGTCACCGACCCGATCGGCGCCGGCGCCGCGGCGGGGGAGCGCGAGGCGACCGCGGCCCCGGCGCCCGGCGCCGTGCTCCCCGGCCCGGCCGACCCGGAGCCGGCGCCCGCGGTGGTTCTGACCGTGCACAACACCGCGACGGTGCCGATCAGCGTCACGTCCCACTTCCACTTCTTCGAGGCCAACCCCCGGCTGGAGTTCGACCGCGCGGCCGGGTACGGCATGCGGCTGTGCGTGCCGGCCGGATCGTCGGTGCGGTTCGACCCGGGCGGCACGTCCGAGGTCGGTCTGGTGCCGATCGGCGGCGACCGGATCGCGATCGGCTTCGCCGGTCTCGTGGACGGCCCGCTGGACGCACCGGGCGCGAAGGAGGAAGCGCTGCGGCGGGCCGCCGCCTGCGGCTACCTGGGAGCGGAGGAGCAGGCATGAGTTTCCTGAGTCAACCCCTATGCCGCCAAGGGCGTGTCGGCGGCCATGTTGATCTTGTCGTTGGCTTGGTGGATGGCGGGGTCGTAGC